>JAJPYT010000149.1 GCA_021204845.1 Prevotellaceae bacterium
GTTTTCGACATAGCGCGCCGTATAAAGGAGGCTCACGAGAAGATACCCATAGTGGTGCTAACGCCCTTCAGCCACGGCATCAGCCGCCGCCTGGTGGATGAGGACCTCTCCATCTTCGAATACGTCTTCTGCTGGCTGGGCAACACCGACCTGCTGCTCTCCATAATAAAACTGATAGAGGACAAGATGAACCTGCGCCACGACATAAAGGCGGCGGGGGTGAACATGATATTGCTCGTTGAGGACAACATACGCTTCTACAGCAGCCTGCTGCCCAATCTCTACAAGTTCGTGCTGCAACAGAGCCTCGAATTTGCCACCGAGGCGCTCAACTCACAGCTTGAGACGCTGCGCATGAGGGGCAGGCCAAAGATTGTGCTGGCGCGCAACTACGAGGAGGCGTGGAGCGTCTACAGCCAGTTCTCGAACCACACGCTGGGAGTGATAAGCGACTGCCGCTTCCCACGCGAGGGCAAGTTGGACGAGCTGGCAGGTCAGCGCCTACTGAAAGCCATAAGGGAGAAAGACCCCTACGTTCCTCTCGTGCTCGAAAGTAGCGAGGCTGACGCTGCAAGGATTGCCAAGGAGTGCGGTGCCGACTTCATAGACAAGAACTCCAAGAAAATTGATGTGGACCTGCGTCAGGTATTGCGCGACAGCTTCGGCTTTGGCGACTTCATCTTCCGTGACCCGAAGACGGGGGAAGAAATTTGCCGTATCCATAACCTGCGCGACCTTCAGTACAACATACTCACCGTGCCAGCCGACTCGCTCATCCAGCAGATTACCCACAACAATGTGTCCCGCTGGCTGTGCAGCCGCGCCATCTTCTCCATAAGCGAGTTCCTGCGCCGCATCACCTGGGCGGAGCTGCGCGACGTGGAGGCGCACCGCAAGATTATCTACGACGCCATTGTGGCATACCGCAAGATGAAAAACCGCGGCGTGGTGGCGGTGTTCCAGCGCGACCGCTTCGACAGCTACAGCAATTTCGCCCGAATTGGCGACGGCTCGCTTGGCGGCAAGGGAAGAGGCCTGGCGTTCATCGACAACATAATAAAGCGCCATCCCGAGCTTGCCGAGTTCGAGGGCGTGACGGTGAGAATCCCCAAGACCGTGGTACTCTGCACCGACGTGTTCGACGAGTTCATGGACTCCAACGAGCTATATCAGCTGGCGCTAAGCTCACTGCCCGACGAGGAGATTCTGCACTACTTCCTGCGAGGCCGCATGCCGTCGCGTTTGTTAGGCGACCTCACGGCGTTCCTCGACGTGGTGCGCACCCCGATAGCCATACGCTCCAGCTCCTTGCTTGAGGACAGCCACTACCAGCCTTTCGCAGGGGTATACAGCACCTACATGATACCCTACACCACCGACAAATATCAGCGTCTGGAGATGCTCTCGCAAGCCATTAAGGCAGTGTATGCCAGCGTGTTCTACCGAGCCTCGAAGGACTATATGACTGCAACACGCAACGTTATCGACACGGAGAAAATGGCGGTGATCCTGCAAGAGGTGGCTGGCCAGCAGCACGGAACGCGCTACTACCCGAACATAAGCGGTGTGGCGCGCAGCCTCAATTACTACCCCATAGGCGAAGAGAAGCCAGAAGAGGGCACCGTGAATCTGGCTCTGGGACTGGGCAAATACATTGTGGACGGGGGCAAGAGCTTGCGCTTCTCACCATGGCATCCACACAAGATTTTACAGGTGAGCGACACGGAGCTTGCCCTGCGCGAGACGCAGACTCACTTCCTCTCTCTCGACTTAGAGAACCTGACCTCCGATTTCAGTATCGACGAGGGCTTCAACCTCGTGCGCCATGCAGTGCGGGATGCGGAGGAGGACGGCACGCTCCAGTGGATCAGCTCCACCTACGACCCTGCCGACCAGACTATTTACGAGGGCTTCTACCCAGGGCGCAACCGCAAGATTCTCTCCTTCTGCGGAGTGCTCAAGCACGGTGTCATCCCCCTGCCGGAAATTTTGCAGCGTGTCTTGCGCCTTGGCGAGCAGGAGATGCAGCGCCCAGTGGAGATAGAATTTGCCGTAAACCTTGGCGAGCGCGGCACAGGTCAGTTCTATATGTTGCAGATTCGCCCCATGGTGGACCAGCGCCTTGCCACGGCGCAGGACCTCTCCGCCATTCCGCTGGAACAGTGTCTGCTAAGCAGCCCGCAAGCTATAGGGCAAGGCACACTGTCGGACATAACCGATGTGGTCTACGTGCGCACTTCGGGCGGGGTCTACAATCCTGCCTCGAACGTGGAGACAGCCGCCGAGATTGAGAGCATCAACCGCAAGCTTCTCGACCAGCAGCGAGGCTACGTGCTGGCTGGACCCGGGCGTTGGGGCAGCAGCGACCCCTGGCTTGGCGTTCCCGTGCGCTGGCCGCAGATAAGCGCCGCCCGCGTGATAGCTGAGCTTTCCATGACGGGTTATCAGGTTGACCCCAGTCAGGGCACTCATTTCTTCCAGAACCTCACCTCCCTTGGCGTGAGCTACTTCACCGTAAATCTCGCCAACCCTGGAGGCGGCACCTTCCGTGAGGACTGGCTCGATGCCCTTCCTGCCGTGAATGAGACAGCCCACGTCCGTCACGTGCGTTTCCCCCAGCCCCTCACCGTCATGGTCGACGGTCTGCACCGCCTCGGTGTAGTCTGCCCGTGGGATGGCGACAAGGATATTGCGGAATAGGCTCTACATTCTCCTCGCACAAAGATTTATGCCGTTTTTGTGGAATTTGAAGATTAACAGCCTATATATGTGAATATAAGAGCTATTTTCTTTTGCAAGTAAAAGAATTAATCCGTACCTTTGCAGTCGGATAGGCAAACCACCGACTGGTTTGTGTTGATATACAACGGATAATGTAGTCGCCCCCTCTTGTGAAAGCCGGGGCGGTTTTTTTGTTGCTTTTTGTCAGAGTGAGTGGGAACTGTGACTGGCATTACTTAGCGTTGATTAGCTACGTGTTATTATGCCTGTGCAACTTGTCGTATGGGCACAAATTGATAGTGAGTTGCTTCAGTTTTTCAGCGTCAAGGTTCATATCTTTCAACAGCCTGAGCAATTCCTCCTGACGAGGTTGCCCTAACGTCATTCTATACAATGACAGCACATCTATAAGCCGTTCATACTTGTATGTGTCACGACTGAACGGATATAAGGGTACTATACGCTCAATGTATTCCAATTGCTGTTGCTGCTCTTTACTCATATCTTTTACGGGCAAACACCAATACGGTACCATGTCTGAATAGTTCGATTTTAGTTTTTCCTTTGCCTCCTCAAACATGTCATCCCAAGAGAAGTGATCACCGAAGAGTCTTGCCACATTTCGTCTCAAGGCAAGGCATTTGTAGCGGTTGATGCGCCCCTCGCGTTGTTCGAGGTCAACAGGGTTGGAGGGCAAGTTCCAATGGACAATCTTTCGTGCATACCAATGGAAATCCAGCCCCTCCTGACCGATAGATGTGGACGAGAGTATGAACGGTCTGAACGGAGAATTAAACGCTTTGCGAATATTGGCAATACGGTCAACCGCCTTATCGGTGATAGATTTGTCAATAAAAGGAATGGCAAAATGAATACGCATGAAAATGCGTTTATCCTCGTTCGCCAAAGACTCAGCCGTATCGACTTTGAGCTGACTTGTTCCGAGAACTGCCTCGGCGAGATGGTTTCCGATACGATTGGTGTGCAACATGTGGGCATATTCGTCCAGAACCGCCTGCAAGTTACCTGAGACACAATAGGAAAGAACATTTTCATAGTATGAGTCATCCGATTTCTTTGTCGTGTTGAGCAGGTCAATAATTGCCGCACTCTCAGGTTTGTTGAATATTGATACTATCTTCTTCGCAGCTGTCTTTGCGTCCGTCTCGTCATGCGATTGCCTATAAGCGCAAACGGCAGGTGACGCGATGGCTATGTTTGTCAGCACCTTTACGTCATTGCTTTGCCGATAGACATCTGTCGTCTCTCCCTCATAAGTGGAATCAAGCATTCTCATGAGTGACAATATGTTTTCGGCACTGCCGCGCTTTCTTTTATGCAACCGCCTTGTCTGGGGATTGGTTTGCAGAAGTTGTTTTATTTGTTCCGACACTTTTTTGCGTATATCCGACAGTTTAGCTCCGTAACACTCCTCTGGAGAATACACTTCTGCCAGTTTCTTGCAGGGATACTCCAGCGGATTCTCCTTCTCATCGGGTAACCGATTCCTTCCGTACCTGTTCTTTGAGCCTTCACCATCAGCCGCCTCAAACATGTAGCGCAAATTGTTCTTGGACTTCTTTATCTCGCCAAGAGTGTAGAGCTCAGCGTAATAAGACATCATGCAGGAAATCATACGGGGAACCATCTCCCATGACGAGAAAAGGATGAATTTAGAGAAACGCGCCGCTTCTTTACTTTCAAATATGCCACCCGCCTTGTAATAGGGGTGAGACGCGGGCACCCACAAGAGAAGATGTGTCTTCTTTTCGTGGTCAGGACCGAACACAATGTCGTGCAGAAACTTTAGTTTCCCATTGTTAGGAGGCAATGGCTTATAATTGTTTACATTGTATTTGCTCAGCAGAAGTGACTCTGAATGTTTGAGCGGGAAATCTGTCGTGCCTTCCAAGGCTTTTATTATACCTCTTTTCAGCTCGTATTTGTCCATAAAGGAAAGCAGATAAGGAGATGATTTTACATACTCCATAGGCATGTTGCCAAGCCTCTTTCCGCCTTTGACGGGACGCTCATCAAGACGTTCCAGCAATTTCTGTCCTTCGGCGTACGACATTATATCCTCTGGCAAAACCTGCACTTGTGTTTTGGTGTAATATTCTATGATGCCACTGTTGAACCGCTCGCTTCGGCACATCACCTTATAAAGAGTATTCTCAGCGTCGCTTTTTGCTTCTATTAGCGGTTCAAGGTTAGTTACATCGGTCCTCTTGAGTGCTGCCGAATATTTTTTCCATGTATAATTGAATATCTCCTGGTTATTCTTATTTGCAAAGAGGAAATTCGTAACTTCCATGAAATCACGATAGTGTTCGTCTCCACCGTCACTGTTTATTTCCTCAAGTGTGGAGTAGGGCTTGTATGGCGTTGCAGATAGCAGAAGTATCTTCATGTTCCCTCTATCGTCGTTGAAAAATTTATCCACGAGCAAGTTCTGTTCGCTTTTCTCTTTCTCATTCATTCCGATCAAATCGCTGAAACGCTGGAACTCATCCATAATCACGAGGTCGGGGTCGAGCATATCGATACTTATCAAGGCAAAGGCACGACGTAGAAAGTTAATGACTTCAGCCTTTTCACTATATTTAGGTTCAGTGGCGGCGGTTGCCATGTCTCGTAATTTCCATTGATATTCTATCGGAATCTGCTTTTCCAGTTTGCCCAGCATGTCCGGGAGATATTGCTCACCAGCACGGACAGTAACTTTTTCCTCGTACATGGAGAGATACTCCTTCCAATTCAGCACACGGCAAGACATGAAGTCTTTAAGCTCATTTTCCACGTCTGAAAGTAGAGGCATCCGCTTCAACAGGCAACACATCAGAGCCCGTTCTTTAGCTGTTCCGCAGGAATAGGTCATGCGGAAAGATGTTGAAGGGGTAAGGGGAATAATGGATTCGGGCATTACCCCTTCTTTGGCTTTATCGCGTATGTCATTGTTTGCCAGTGTGATAAACAAATGTTGCATAGAGAGTCGGCTCTCGCTGATGTTCATCTTGTTGCCGATGCCGAGCTTTTCTATATTCTGGTCGGCAATATTGGCATTCGAACAAATGTACACTACCTTGAAAAAATCGTCTTTCTCTTCTTCGTGCCACTTTTTTACCCAATTGGACGACGGGTTGGGCAAGGAACGTCTTGCCAAGCCCCACGCGGGCGGCAAGCAGCACACGACGGTGACCGAGGTCCCTGAATATATGAAGTATTCTCTGCGCTGTGGCTTCCTGGAAATCCGTCGTCCTCATAAGTTTTTAATCCGTTTTATAACCTTCTCGAATTGCTCATACATCTGGCTGAAAGAGAGAGGAATAACATCCTTGTCCATTTTCTCCATTATCTCCCGTATGGACTTTATCCTATCTGGGTCTTTATAGGCTACCCGCATCATGTCTTCAAACAGCGAAACACTGATCTCCTGCTCTTTCGCGGTATTCTGTCCTGTGTTGAGCTCACGCTCCAACTGTCCGTTCTCAGCTATAAAAGTCTCTGGAGAATCGGCAATCATGAAATTAATGTAATTGATGAATTTAGCCTCGGTGTTAATTATTGACTGGAATATAGCCTTGTCCCTTCTATCCTTAGGCATGTCTGGCGTGTTGACCTTTATCACACGCTGTATCTCCTCGTCGCCTTTTACCACCTCAAGCACATAGAATTCCGTCAAAGAGACCAAAGGTATATTCGCAAATGTCACACCGTCTTTGAGTTTCTTCTTCATGCTGAGACTATACAAAGGGTAAATGTATATGGATTCTGAAGGGAGATTTTTATCGCAAACTATCGTTATAGTGTAGCGACCCTTAGCGGATGATACTATTTTTGCTTCTCTAACAGCCTCAATGACCTCTCTGATCAAGTGCTCCGCTTCTGCCGTTTTCGCTTCCTCTCCCTTTTCTGGCACTCCTGTCACCTGTTCGAACATGCATTCCTTCCCGTCAAAAATAAGCTCGCGACGGAATTTGTCATAACTCATCTTATAGGGCATAAAGCGCAACCTTACCATAAATTCCACATTACGGCAGAAAGCGTTTCGTGTGGCGTTGGCAGAGCCTAAATAAAGATAATTGTACCGTGTTTTGCCGTTATAAATAAAATATACCTTTTCGTGGATATCAACGGTAATTTCCTTTTCCGCCATGTCTGTCATAACTTCTTTCACGGCATATACATTATCGTTCATCATATTAAGTATCTCATCAGAAACAGAGTTATGACGGGTGATAAGTGTTTTCCTTCTATTCGGCAGGCTGGAGGTGAATAATCTCAACGTCTCCACATCAATAAAGGGGGAGATAATGACTGCCGCCGCCGCATGGTCAAGCATGGCTTTCAGGCAGATATTACTTCCGTTATACTCATAGTCGCTACCACTGATGCCCATAGGGTAAAAATCATAGTCCTCAAATCTCGTGCCCTCAAGATTGAACCGCTCTACGTGCTCAATGCAGTTTATTAGTTCTTTAATATTCTGCCTGATATGCCTCTTGGCAGATGTGTCCTGCACTCTTTCCCTCAACCACCACAGGAAATCCGTAAGGGGCTTGTTCTTCGAGGCTTGTTTTCCAGATACCTTGTTTTTGCCGACCGTACCTGTTAACTCGCAAACGATGTCAAGGTCATTCGAAGATGTTAGATTTCTCGACATTACCACAACCTTGATTTGGCACTCCTGCGTGTCGGGATTTGTCTCTTTTATCACCCATATCTTGGGATGGAAATTGACAAAGCCCCTTCCTTTACTGCCCAGCGCTATCTGCACCACACTCTTTTCCAGAAGAGAGTATATGTTTGTCTTGAGATTTTGCGGAACAGCTATGCTGCCCGCATTGCAAAACACCACGAACTTCTCTGCCGAACGGTTTATTGACTCCAAAAGGTAGTGCGGACTGTGGAGCGTTTCCTCCGTTATCTCACTTTGTGTTCCGAGCATAAAAGGAACTGACAAAAGCGTGGGCATGTCTAAACTGTAAGTGGTGCATACCATATAGTCAACGATGAAACCATCGCTGGTCAGAACATCGTTATACATTATGTCACGAAAGATATTCTCAGCCATTCCCCACCTCCTTCTTTACAGGTTCTTCTCTTCTGTGATTACCCGTCGTCCCAATTCTTGTGCGAAAGTGCAGACCGTTTCCCACCTGTATGACAGTCTGTAGTGCTGAATGGGTTGTTTAGGATCATACGTATAAGACGGATTGTCTATTTTTCGTCGTGAGCCTTTCACACGTCTTTCCCTGTCGATAATTCTTTTGTCAAGACTGTCTAACGCTCTGTTAGCTAAGTCTCTCGCCACATTATGGCAGAACCACTTCGAGCTGTTTTCTCTTATAGTTACGACTTCAAGCACCTTGTCTATATCTATGCCGCTGCGCAGATACTTGTCAAGCTCTTCTTCAAATTCTGCCAATATCTTTTCATCCACTTTTCCGTGACCAGCCTCAGAATTGTGTCTTGAATATACCACGTTATAGCGCAGATGCACGAGGTAAATAAAGTCGGCGAACTGTTGCGCACAAGTCTGGATATGGGCGATTTTAGCTGGTAGAATCTCTGGGCTCACTCCTGGAAACGAACCCTTTAATTCTATATCTTCATTGTCAACAATGAAGCGTAACAATGTGTCCCTACATGCTTCCGCCTCAAGGATATGCGACGTGATAAATTCTTTGTCTGCAGGTGTTAGCGTAAGCGATGTCTCATTACTCATGTCAGTGAAGTTGTATTCAACACTCGGAAAGTCGCAGAACTGGAATAATCCTATACTTTCAGATGCATCGTTGGCGGTTTCATCATCACTATCCTCTGTCTTTAGTTTCTGAGGTGCCTCATACTGTTTTCTTGAAGTAGAGAAAATAAGCTGGTAGAGTTGCGTGGTGCGAAGAATACCGAATGTCTGGAGCCCGGAGTTATAGATGTAAGCAGGGTCATATTTCACGTACTCACTTGTCTGTTTGCTTATCATCTCGCTGCCTGTAATGCCCCGCTTGTCCACAGACCACTTATACAGGTTCTCTGTCATTATGCGTTCTAAACGTATTATTTCAGCTTTCACCTCTTCCAAACGGTTGTAACGCTTCTCCGTCGCTTTCTTGTACAGCTGGGGCATGAGCGAAAAATATTTCAGATGTTTTTGCAGCGTGGAGATGCCGGGAAACATCAAATCGGAAAAAGCGTCGCGGATGCGCCCTATGCCCAGTTCGTCAAGAGCCACAGACTCCGAAAGCATTTTCACAACCTGCAGGATTTTGGTCTGCTCTTCTTGGTTTGTATGTATATAACCAAGTTTCATGTTTTAATGTGACCATTATGTCGAATGGAGTAAAGGCTCACAAAGACTGCGATGCCTTTTAAAACTCTTCTTTCTCCGCCTTGTTCAGAATTATAAGCGCACCTATCACACCTGGCACCCAGCCGAGGCAGGTAAGTATAAGAACTATTAAGAAAGAGCCGCACCCTTGGTCGGCAACCGCCAAAGGCGGAAAAATTATGCTAAGCACTACTCTCCAGATTGACATAAGCTTCAGGCGTTTTGTTTGTTTCTCTCAGCAAAGTTACTAACTTATCCGTCGAAAAGCAAACGTCTGCCCACAATTCTGTCTGGCACACTCGCGGGGCTGATTCCCAGTTTGCCAACTTCCCAAAGGCGGAAAAGGAACAATGGCTATATGGCGTTTAGTCAAAAATAGTACGGCTTTGGTTGTATAAGAGGTGAATCATTCTTATTTTTGTGGAAAAAATATAAAGCTGATAGCAACAGATGAAACCTATTAGACTTATTACTTGCATTTGTGGCGCGTTGCTGTGCCTCCCATCCCTTGCGCAGGAGCTTTTCCCCGACGGCACTCCAATTCCTGATTGGTTCCGTGACTATACCATGACGGATGTCAACTCCCTTCGCAAGAGGTTTGATATCACTGCGTTCGGAGCGGTAAACGACAGCACCGTACTGCAAACCGAGGTCATTCAGTCAGCCATTGATGCAGCTGCTGGCGAAGGCGGCGGGGTTGTGGTAATTCCTTCGGGCACTTATCTTAGTGGTGCCTTGTTCTTTAAGCCCCACACCCATCTCTACCTTGCGGAAGGAGCTGTATTGAAAGGGAGCGACGACATTAGCGATTTTCCCGTTATAGACACTCGCATTGAAGGGCAGAGTGTGAAGTATTTTGCCGCCTTGGTGAATGCCGACCATGTGGATGGCTTTACGCTTTCGGGCAAGGGAACTATCGATGGCAACGGCTTAAGGTATTGGAAATCATTCTGGTTGCGCCGCAAGGTCAATCCCGACTGTACCAACATGGACGAGCTTCGCCCACGGCTGGTATATGTTTCAAACAGCAACGATGTGCAGATTTCGGGCGTGCGTCTCATAAACTCCCCTTTCTGGACCACTCATCTGTATAAATGCGACAACGCGAAATTGATGGGCTTGCGCATCCTCTCACCTGCCTCTCCTGTCCCGGCTCCAAGCACCGACGCCATCGATATCGATGTGTGCCACAATGTGTTGGTGAAAGATTGTTACATGTCGGTCAACGACGATGCCATCGCACTGAAAGGCGGCAAAGGTCCATGGGCTGACCAGGCACCAGAAAACGGAGACAACGAGAATATTATCATCGAGGATTGTTCCTTTGCCTCCTGCCCTGGAGCGCTGACCTGCGGCAGCGAGTCCATTCACGACCGCAACATCATTCTCCGCAACATTAGCATCAACAACGCCGACTTCCTGTTGCGGCTGAAGATGCGCCCCGACACTCCGCAACTCTACGAGCACATATTGGTTGAAAATGTCACTGGGGATGCCGAGAATTTCTTGTTAATCAAGCCCTGGACGCAGTTCTTCGACTTGCAGGACCGCCCAGACATCCCCCTCTCATACGCCAACCACATTACCATGCGTAACATCCAGTTCACCTGCGACCACTTCTTCAGCGTAGACCCCTCAGACCAGTATATTTTAAGCGATTTCACTTTCGAGAACCTCTCCATCCAGGCAAAAGACCCGACGTGCGACCGAGAAGCCATCCCCCACTTTACGTGGAACAACGTGCAGGTCACACAGGCGGAATGAATCGAAGCAAGTGGATTTAACCTTAATCACGCAAAACTATTAGCTATGTCTTATTATCATAATATTCGCTGGTGCTGAAACATTATTCTTCCTCCCCCTCTGCTTCAGTACGGAATTCAAAGACCAAGTCAGAGTAAGGAATGTCACATTCATCAAATATACCACGAATAATAGCTATTTTAGTGCTGGTGTTATTGTCCATCCATAAATATATATTAGAATCCAGATGTTTTTTCCCTCCATCTGATGAAGTCGCGAAAAAGTGCTCTTTTTTATCGCACATCCATTCTATTACGGAACGCTTTTCCATTATAAAGTACTGACATATTTTCGCCAACATATCTTTCCAGTTGTTAACGGGGTATCGTGCACCACGGAAATAATATGCTTGAAGTTTTTTCCCCGTGAACACGAAATCATCGTCATCGAGTGATGCAGATTCAACTTCGCGAACCTTTGGCACATAGGATGTCATAGGCATTGGCCACAATTTCATGAATACGCTCAACAATTCTTTCTGCCGCTGTTTCAATTCCTCTTCTGTCCATTTCTCGCATGATTTGACGTAATTGTTCAAGCGGAAAGCACTATCCTTGAATCCTTTCTCCATATCACGCTTTTCCTCAAAAGTCAAGTTGCTGTATTGAGAGTTATATCCAGTAAGTGTCAAGTTAGCCATGGTGTGCAAATATTGCTGGTGTATCCGTTCCCAATCCTCTCCCAATGCAGCCTTCCATTTCACAGAAAGCGTTTGAGGCATGATGTGTTCTATCGTTATACTCTTGTTGCGGTGTTCATTTACGACATCATGGCATTCTTTACTGTCTCTGTTCTCCATTCGCTCCATTATAAACATACACGTGTTGGATGGCATCTTGTATATTTGCCTGGTACAAAAATCTTCTTTCACCTCTTCATCTACTGGGAATACAGAGGAGCGCCCTTTATTCAACAGAACGTATGTCAAAACGGAAATATATGACGGTGGATTTTCACCAGCAGATTTGTTAATGCGATTCAGCACATCCCTGTGGAGCGTAGCAAAAACTTTATTCATCGCATTAGACGGAAGGTTGCATATAATTCTGCGTGCCCAATATCCTTCTATCACGTCAATCACATCATATTTCTCGTTTTCGCTTAATCCTTTTTCGGTGGCATAATCAAAAAAAGCCATGTAGAACGGATATGCGATAGTAGATTCTAAAGTTCTGAGTTGCCTGATTTTTCTGTTTAGCCTCTCAGAATCAAGTTGTGCCTTGTCTATTTGACTATATATCTTCGCATAATGATGTAAATCTTCCAGCAACTGCGCTCTGGAATCGCACTTCTCCTCCGCATATTCCTTGAAAACAAAGTAAATCTGATCAATACGACCAATCTTACCCTGCTTCATGGTAAGATAGTCACGAACGAAAGATGATGGCTCATAATTTGTGTATTCCTCTATAGGATTCCAATATCGGGTATACAAATCTTTTTGCTCCGAGGGCGACAATGACATAAGCAGATAATTACGAATCTTATCCGCTTCGCTCAGATTAAGCCCAGTGGAATTGAGGCTTTCAAAGATAAGTTGGGGATCGTCATCCTTTTCAAGATTGATATTGATAACCTCAAGTTTCATGATGACATTTAGCAAATCATCTATCGTCAGATGTGATTTTATGATTTTGTCATAAAAGAATTCGTAATTGCGGGTAATCTGCGACCCCTTGACATATTGGTCCTTCGGGCTATACAACAAAGCATCAAAAGCCTGCATATCTTTCTTGATTGGCTTTAGCTTTATTTTTCGCTCGCCTACTCGGAATTGGTCAACGAGATAACAGTTAAGAATCTTATCCACCAAACGAGATTCCTTTGCCTCTATAAGACCGTCACGGTTGGCATTAATCATGGCAATAAGCAATAGAGAAACCGTAGTGATTCGTTGTTGTCCGTCAATTATATATCTATCTCCACTCCCAGAATCTATACTTGACACTATACTGCCAAAGAAATGATTTTTGCGACCACTTTTATGCAACTTCATCAAATCCCGGAAAAGTTGTTCACAGTTCTTCTCTTTCCAATCGTAATTACGTTGATAAAGAGGTATGATGAATCTTTTGTCTGACCCGTCAAAGAATTGTATTAAGCGTTGAGCCTCACCTCTCATAATTTCTTTTCAATCTATAATTTATTGGCAAAATCGACACATTGCTTGTAAATGACCTATTAAACTTACAAATTCTGACCATGTTCTTTGTCTTCTCTTTGCAAAGATAAAACAATCGAACGGAATATGCAAACAAAGCCATGAAGTTTGGCATTTGCGGTTAAAATGGATGCTAATTCGCTTATAATTAGCACCTGTGAATCCCATTTATCATTATGATAGGACCTTTACCTCATCTACTTTTATAATGTGTTGGTTTTTTACTATGTGAGCTACTACAAATTGGACGGCATACAGGTGAGCGCTACTCGGAAAGGTGTGAACATAGTGCGCTACTCCGACGGTACAGTAAAGAAAGTGCTCACAAAGCAAGCCACACGAAGAAGAATAACTAAAGAAGCCGTCCCTACCCTATTGGACAGGGGCGGCCTTTCCTCTCATCAGTGACAAGTATGTTGAGTGCATTAACTTCGCTGAGTTTCTCATAAAAATTCTGAAAATATCTATAGGTCGTTCTCTGAATTTATATGTGTCATTCTGTAAATTTTCTATTGTCGTTAGGCTTGGTTTTCTCTGTGACAGAAATGTGTGGATGGTGAAGGCATCCAACACGACTGCCACTGAGCAAAACTCGTTGATGTATAGTATCTTTTACACTCCCGCCAGCCTAAAGGCAGACTGTACCAAGTTAAGCTGCTGCGCCACTCAGACTGTTTGCGATACCCGATGAATCTCATTTTGACACACTCTCTTACTAAGGGACTTCATCGTTGTAATATTGTTTTTACCCATGTGGGAGCCAGCACAATATCATGATTGAACTCTTGTTCAGAAACATGCTCTGATATCATACTCTTTATTTTTCCTAATTGCGCTTCTGATATTGCCTTTCCACCAATTTCCCGCATGGCAAGCACTGCCAGTTGCATCAATTTGGACTGATAGGCGAAATTACCCATATCACTACTATGCCGGAATGTTATGCTCTTCCCCTCGCCAAACTTGACTTGCCGCGGAGAGCCATCCGTCATGTAAACAATGTTGGCAGGGACTTGTGTGGAAAGCCCCAATCTATTGAGCGCATACGTCCCAGTCGGTATGATACGGGCATTGTCTCTTTGCGCAATCTTTTGGGCTATAGCATCTAATGACGGTTCGCGGCGCGAGCCATCCCATTTATCATATAACGGAATATAATAAATCCCTTTTGCGAAACGGTGTAACTTCCCATTGTGACACAAGCGGCTTAATCCCGAGCGGATTGCGTCGGGAGTGCCATACGTCGCAAAATCGTCGGGGGTGAAAATTGTCCCATCCTCAGCCTGCTCCACAACGTTATGCATTGCCTCATAAGAACTGTTTGCACCCATAATTCTATATTTTGCCACAAAGTTACTACTTTTTTGTGGCAAAACTATGCTGTTATGAGTTTTATTTATATTAACAGGTATAATTGTTCCCCGTCAGATAAGCAGCGTGAGAACCATGCTCCAGTGGGACATTGCGCCGAGAATGACGAAGAGGTGCCAGATGGCGTGGTAGTGGGGGCGGTCGTCGTGGGCGAAGAAATAGGTGCCAAGCGTGTAGAAAAGACCCTCGAAGAGCAAAAGTATAATGGAGCGCAGAGAGAGAAGCTGCACTACGGGCTTAAGCACCAGCAAGAGGCTCCAGCCCATCACGAGATAGATGGCGAGCGAAAGGCGGGGCCAGCGGTTGAAAGCCACGAGCTTGTAGACTGTGCCGCAAAGCACTGCCGCCCACTGAAGCGCGAAGAGCCCCCAGCCTACCCAGCCGCCAACCACACCGATGCAGACGGGAGTGTAGGAGCAGGCTATCATGACGTAAATATTTATGTGGTCTACCTTGCGCAGCGCACGCTTCAGAGCGCCAGGGTGCACCCAGTGATAGAGCGTGCTGGAGAGGAACATGAGGAACATGCCAGCGATGAAGAAAGCCACTCCGAGAGCCATTGCCCAGCCCTTGTGCACGGCTGGCCACACGAGCCAGATGGAGGAGAGGGCAAAAACTGCGCCAGCGAGGTGCGTCCACGTGTTAAGGCACTCTTCGCCCTTGGGAAGATATTTTGTCGAAATAATCATTGCCTGTAAAAGAAAATCTGCTATCCCTCAGAAAGCTTGGCTATGATGGCATTTCTGACTTTGGTTACAATCTCGTCGTAGGTGCTCGTCTCGCGCGGAGAGACGGGCGGGAGGAAGTTCACGGTTATCTTCTTGGGCAGCGCAAGCTTGCTGGTGCGGGGCCATGCCTCGAAGGCTCCCTTCAGGCAGACTGGCACAACGGGCACGCCAAGCTCCTGACTAAGTATGGCGAAAGTCTTCTTGAAAGGTCCCACCTCGCCCGTGCGGGTGCGAGTGCCTTCGGGAAAAATAATGATGTTACGCCCCTGCTTAAGCACCTGTGCTAACTTCTGTATAGAATCTCTGAGATAGCTCCTCTCCATAACCACTATGTTAGAGTTGCGAGCCATGAAACGGGAGAGCGGATTGCGCACATGCTCCTCGGTTGCATAGAAATAGCAATGCTTTATATCCTTGGTTTTCACGCCATTCATCACAGCCGCACCGTCCACGTAGCTCTGGTGGTTGGGCGCCAAGATATAGGGACCGGCAGGAATATTCTCCCGCCCCCTCACCTCAAAACGGTGATAAATAAGCAGCCAAAGGTAGAGAGCTCTCGTGGCAAGGGGCAGGAAAATGGTGGAACGGGGCAACTCCAGACCGCTGTAGGAGGCGCTCAACAGCTCGTGCCAGTCAACTTTCTTTACCTCCATGCATGTCTTGGTGGCTGCGATTCGCTCCACAAGGTCAGCCAGAGAGGGAAACTCAGCAAGAGAAGCGGCATTGATGCGCGTGCCGAACGTGAACTCTATAAAACCCTCCAGCCACACTTTGTCCAACGAGTCGAAAGCGAGGTCGTTCTCTATGTGGTCTGTGGGATGGGGTGTTACCTTCTTTTCCGCCTCAATATATTCCTTAATGATGCGGTATTCGGGTGTGTCTTCCACGGTTGCCATATTAAAGGGCTCCTGTTCCATGAGTCTCTTCTTGCTGGTCACAAAGTTAACATTTTATATGGATTGGCAAGCATTTAGGCAGAAAAATCGCTCTTTTTCACCTGTTTTTATCATAAATGAGGGTGCCACCATCTCTACCGCTCACCCGCCTTGTCCACTTTTCTTCCCACTCGTACCAGTCGGTGAGGCGCTCTCCCCTGTCAAGGGCCTCGAAGAAACGCTTCCAGCGCTCGTAGTGGAAATCTCGCAAGAGACCAGCCCACTCACGGTTAGAATAGTCATGCAAATCTTCCGCAGCGACCTCTGTGCCCCATATAGTTATGAGCGTACGGGCGTTCCATTCCATCCAGTCTTTGTCTGCCAGAGTGGTTCCCTCAACCTCGTCACAGACTGAGCGTGCCATACTAATCCAACGGTCCAAGGTAAAGAGTTCGCAGGAGGAAAGCAAACTGTCCAAGTCTAAGATGAGTGTAAGGAAGTTGTCACGACAAAGCTCGTACCGTTGCTTATCTCCAGCTTTATAGGCAGCGGCTGTCTCCTTCAGCACAGCCGCGGCACGGTCGGTAAGCGTCTGCCGCTCAACGTCGCAAAGGTCGTAATCGAAGTTAGCTCCCGATAGTTTCCCCCTCAAACTTCTCAACAAAGAGGCGGCACGCTCAATGTCCTCGGGCTGGTAATATATGGCGCTGGTGCTCCATGCGGAAACAGATTTGACACGCAGGCTCGGACGTGCGCAAACCACTGGCTCTGACGTTCCTTGCTGCGCGGTCGGGCAGTTGAGTGCGGAGTTGACAATAAGCCGCCAAGCCTCCAAAGCCTCAGATGGCGCATGACTTAGCCCGTAGCGTGCCTCCACATATTCAGTAAGCCACTCATCCACGTCGCACGACTCCCGCCAAGGCAGCTCAAAAAGAGCGTCGTAAAGCACTGGATTTGTCTCTATTCCCTCTGGCGTAGCCCCTATGCCTTTTAGCTGGCGGGGCAGCCTGGCAAGCGCGTCGTAGTAGCCGCTTACAGTGGTTCTAAGCCGCCCGTGCAGCCCCACCCTGCCGCCAAAATTATGCAACATACAGTAGATAAAGTCGTGCCCCCCGTAGCCGCCTTGCCACTTAGGCTCTCCGTCGGCAAAGAGGTCGAGCACGAGCAGCTTCCCCCGCTCCACCACAGCGAGACATTCAGGGCGAGGATTCTCATTCCAACTCTGTATCACCCACTTAGCTTCCTGATTACAACGGTTCATGGCTGCCTCTATGGCGCTGTATGCCGCCCCTAAATCCACGCCCCTCACGCTGCCTCCCTCGTGAAAGGGGTCTATGCTGTAATACCGAGACTTGCCCATCAGGCGTGTCAGTTCCTCGTAATAAATATCTGACATCTCGGTGAAATGCTCGCCCGCTGGATTGAGAAAGCCAGGTCTCGGGAAGCCGCACCACAGCCCAGGGTCGGAGATTTGCCAGCCAAACCTTTCGCTCACGTCACGCGGTACCATTCCGCTGTAGCCAGGCAACACTGGCTCCATCCCCAACTCACGCATATGGGCAAGTATTTTCTTTGACAAAATCTCCTGGCGCTCATACCACCAGTCGGGGTTGGGCCCACCCCAGCCCGTGAGATTATTCATCAGCCACCACGCCTGGAAGCCAGGTCCTGCGATAAAATCGTTTATCTCATCCCTTGAATAACCGAGCTGCCGGAGCACGTTTCTCCACACAACATCAGCCCCCACAAGCGCCAGGGGCATATTTACCCCGTGCAACGCCATCCAGTCAATCTCCTGCTCCCAGCGCTCCCACGTCCAGAAAGCCATGGAATAAGAGAAGGTGCAATAGTTGAGATAGTAGCGGCAAGTGGCGTTGCTTGTATGCTTTTCCTCAACAGGCAGTGGGAAGGTAACGTTCGAAAGGTCAGTAGTGAGATTATTCCAAGAAATATTAACATGGGCATAGTGGTTGAGATACCAGTTTAGCCCTGCCGTAGTGGCGGAGAGGCTGCTGCCTTTAACGCAGGGCTTGCCGTTCTCCTCGGTAAGCAGAAATACCTCCCTACCCTCTTCCGCCAAGCTCTCGTCGAGCCGAAGCGCTATTCTCCCACGAGCTTCTTCGCCGCCAATTCTCACAAGCAAGTCGGTCAACGCATCAGCCCTCGCCTCCGTTGTAAGCAGCAGCGAAAGCAATGCAAGAACAAAAACTTTCTTTACCAAACCGACTATTAATTTTTCACCGATTTGGCATGGGCATGTAGCTCATAGCCACGGGCATGATTAGGAGATGGTCTGCCGCCTGAAGAAGCTTGTTCTTAAGCAATTGCGGATAATCGGGATTCGCCTCCAGGAAAGCACGCACCTCTATAGAAGCCGCATAGGAAGTGTGCCCCGCCAGCAAGGCAGTCACCCAATTCTTCGGAAAAAATATGTCGCCCGTGCGCTGCACCTCCTGCAAAATGTCCAAGGCTGGCCTTATGTATGGCAGGGAGGCTTGCTCGCGCAAGGGATGGTTGAGGTATGAGAGGGCTTGCGTTGCCCAAGGCTCGACGCGGCGGTTCTCTGCCACAAGCAGGGAGTTGAAGAGCGAGTCGCGGCTGGCTTTGTCGGGAGCCACAGCAGGCACAACGAACTGAAACTCACGCAATCTGTCGGGGTCGCTGATACGCTGCGACTGTGTGGAGCGAAGCGTCTCGTATTTATCGGGCAGACGCACCGCCAGCTCGTATGCCAATTTCATGTAGTCAGTCTCGCCAAGCGCCAGCCCCTCGTATGGCTGCCGGGTCTCCCAAATCTTATACAGGTCGGCTATCACATCTGGTTGGCGGCATATCTCCACAAGTGTCTCAAAAGCAGTCTGTTGACATCCTTTCCCATGCGGTTGCTTCGCCAACTGCCACAGGGCTTTCTCCAGTTCAGGGTTGCCGACTAATGGCTTGCGCGACATCATGGTTCTCAGGTAAGACAGGGAGGCGGAAATTATGCAAGGCTCCTGCTCGGTTTGCAGATTGTCAAGCATGGTTTCAGCGAACTCTCGCGACATAACCTCGTCATCGCGCACACAATTCTCATAAATATTCACAAGCAAGGACAGGCGCTGCACAGGCGTAAGGGACAAGCCTTTGTTAAAATTCTTTAGAATAAAGTCTATCGCTCGGGAAGAGTAATCGAAGAAACCATAAGCCCTGCCCGATGCGTTCATAAATACGTAGGGGTCGTCGGGGCAACCGTCTGGCAATGTGACAGCTATTCGTGCGGAATCGAGGGCAAGATTCAGCGTCCAGGTCTTAGGCTCGCCTCCCTCGCTCTCGCTATCCACAAGCATCACATCCATATTTTGCTTCCACACCAAATCTTTTCCAGAATGGTCCTCTTGTAGTATAATCAGCTGCCTTCCCTTGGTGCAACAGGTAATCTTGGGCATCTCCTTCTCGTTCACCCACGTGTTGCTCCATGTAACTAAATCTTCATCGGTATAGCGGTCAAGAATGCTTACCAAATCTTCCCACGTGGCGTTTCCGTACATATATGTGCGCAGATACTCACGCAAGCCCTCCTGGAATTTGTCTTTGCCTAAACGCTCCATCAGCATTCGCATTACTATGGGTGCCTTGTAATAGACCATATTCCCGTATATCAGCCCGGCATCCTCCAGGTTCAGAAGCTCTTGTTTTACCGAAGTCGCTCCCTTTGTACGATTCTCCTCGTAAGCCCTTATATAAAAGTTTTTCAGTTCGTTAAGCTGTGCCTGCTCTTTGTCCTCATCCTTGCCTCCAGCCGCCATCTGCGCCCCAAAGTAGTTGGCAAAGACTTCCTTTGTCCACACGTCGTTGAACCATTCCATGGTAACCCCGTCGCCAAACCACAAGTGCGCGGTCTCGTGCCCTATCAGCTCGCTCCTGTTAGTTATCTGGGCAGGCGTTGGGTCGGCGTTCAAGAACAGGCGTTTGTCGTTGTAAAGCACGGCTCCAGGATGCTCCATGCCGCCAAACTGGAAGCCCGGCACCACCACAAAATCGTATTTCGGGTAGGGGCAAGGCAAGCCCGTGTAGTCTTCCATCCACTTTATGGCATCGAATACCTCGCCTATAATCTCCTGGCATTGAGCCGTTTTCTGTGGGTCAGTCTCACGGTAATACATCACTATTGTCTGCCCGTCGCGTGTGCCCTCGGCTTTTTGCCACTTGCCTGCCACAAAGGAGAAGAGGTAGGTGCTCAACGGTTTAGTCGGCTCGAAACTCACTGTCTTGCACCGCTTGCCCTCGTCTTGCGTCTCTGCCGTCATAGCTCCGTTAGCCACTGTCTCCCAGTCCATTGGCACACGTAGCGTGAGAGAGAATATAGCCTTCAGGTCGGGCTGGTCGAAACAGGGGAACAGCGTGCGCGCCCTTTCCGGCACCAGCAGTGTGTAAAGATACTCGTCGTTACGGTTAAGTGATTGGTCACCAGCCACAAAGTCTATCTCCAGCGTATTCCCCCCCCTTTTCAGGCTCTCCCGCGGCACCACTATATGTTCCTTCTCGCACTGTATTTCAGCATTTTTTCCGTTCACGCTAAGGCTCAAAACCTGCGAGGAGTCTGCCTTGAAATCAAGCACAAGGGCGCTGCGTTTCCGCAGTTTCAAGTCTATTTGGGCTCTGCCTATAACGCTGCTGTCCTTCGCTTCGGGAATGTTAAACGTGAGGTCATAACGCACATCGCTTATGTTTGCCTTGCGTTGCCGCGCCAGTTCCAGGCTCACGCCAGTCTCCAGTTTCAGTTCCTCCTCTTCCTGGCACGCGGAAGTCAAGCATAGCACCGTCAGCATGGAAAGTATTATGCCAAGGTTTTTCATGGTTATTTGTTTATCTTATTCTTGCTTCTCAATCGCCCAATCAGCGAGTGTATGGCTCTCCATGTCGAAGCCTATGCCTATCTTCACCACCGGCAGATTTCTCAAAGCAAAACGCTCGGGATAGTTCTTCAAGTTTATCTGCGCCAGAGCCTCAGCGGCGCTGCCTTTGAGCTTAAGCTCGAAGAGGTAGATTACCCCGCCACTCTGTAGCACCATGTCTATCCTCCCCTTGGCGGTGCGAACCTCTATATCCACGTCGTAGAAGCCTAAGAGGGTGAAAATCACATAAAGGAGCGACTGGTAGTGACCCTCGTAGTTAGTGTTCTCGGTGTAAGGCACTGTGGAGAGGAAGGTTTGCAGCAGCTGGAGAGCCTCGTCTATCCTGCCGTATTTGATGTTTTTGTACAGCTTCGAGACTATGCTCATGCTCCCTTCCTCTATGCCCGGCACGTAGTCCTCAAGGAGACTTTCCATCAGCCCCACGCGCACCTCCTTGTTGGGAATGTCAAGGAAATATTCCCCAGTGTCCTCGTCGTAACCCTTTATGGTGAGATAGCCGCTCTGGTAAAACAGAGGTGTGACTTTTTTCATCATCTCCGTCGGAGCGTCGAATGCTGAAGGCAAGGCATACTGCCCCCCTATCTGCTCTGG
>JAJPYT010000009.1 GCA_021204845.1 Prevotellaceae bacterium
CTCATTGTCGGGACGGTCATTTTTTTAAAATTGTCATGAAAGGCAAGAGGCTCATCGACAACTGGGCATCGTGGGACGGTTACCGCCTCTCGCAGCTCACGCCCGACGGCTTCACTGTCCGCAAGCGCACCCACGAGGGGAATCCATGGATAGGCACTTTCTCCGGCACTCGCGCCGGGGGCTACGCCTTCGCTGGCGATGTGAGCGGCGGCATGGGCGTGGCGCTGCATAACTTCTGGCAGACATGCCCCTCCAGCATAGAGATTGACGGGGCTCGCACCGAGACAGCGACTCTCACAGTTTGGCTCTGGAGCCCCGAGGCGGAGCCCATGGACCTTCGCCACTACGACAATGTGGCTCACGACCTCGACGCAAGCTACGAGGATGTGCAGGAGGGCATGAGCACCCCCTATGGCGTGGCGCATACTTCATCGCTCACGCTTCTGCCGCTGGAGGGCTATTCGGGCAAGGAGAACTTCGCCCTGCAAGCAGCTGACATGAATGCCTCGGCTCGCCTGATGCCCACTCCGCAGTATCTGCACGACCGCCGCGCCTTTGGCGTGTGGAGCCTGCCCGACCGCTCCAACGATGCCCGCTCTCGGGTGGAGGACAGGCTGAAGGCTTATGTCGACTTTTACCACAATGCGATTGACCAGAACCGCTGGTACGGCTTCTGGAATTATGGCGACGTGATGCACTCTTACGACCCCGTGCGCCACACCTGGCGCTACGACGTGGGCGGCTATGCCTGGGACAACACCGAGCTTGCCTCCAACATGTGGCTTTGGTATAATTTCCTGCGCACTGGCGAGGCTTATATCTGGCAGATGGCGGAGGCGATGACGCGCCACACCACCGAGACGGATGTTTACCATCTGGGACCCAACGCCGGGCTTGGCAGCCGCCACAACGTGAGCCACTGGGGCTGCGGAGCCAAGGAGGCGCGCATAAGCCAGGCTGCGTGGAACCGTTTCTACTATTATCTCACCACAGACGAGCGCAGCGGCGACCTCATGCACGAGGTGGCAGATGCCGACCAAATGCTTTACACCATCGACCCCATGCGTCTTGCCGAGCCACGTGAGCTATATCCCTGCACAGCGCCTGCCCGGTTGCGCATTGGTCCCGACTGGCTGGCTTACGCGGGCAACTGGATGACGGAGTGGGAAAGGACGCAGAACACAAAATATCGTGATAAGATTGTAACTGGAATGAAGAGTATCGCTGGTTTGCCCAGCCGCATATTCACTGGTCCTCTCGCCCTTGGCTACGACCCTGCCACTGGCGTTATAACCACCGAGTGCGACCCCTCGCTGCAGCAGACCAATCATCTTATGCCAATAATGGGCGGCTTCGAGATGATGAATGAGATGATGCGCATGCTGCCTCTGCCCGAGTGGCAAGACGCATGGCTCGACTATACCGCCAACTACAAGCAGAAGGCTCTGGAAATCAACCACAACCGTTTCCGTATCTCTCGCCTGCAGGCTTACGCCTCCTATCACCTGCGCGACCCTCGCCTTGCCCGTGAGGCTTGGCACGACCTCTTCTCGCAGTTGGAGACAGCTCCTGCTCCTCCCTTCTACATTTCTACCGTCCTGCCTCCCCTCGTTCCCGCCCCTCTCGACGAGTGCAACGGCATTTCCACCAACGATGCTGCCATCTGGAGCCTCGATGCCATCTATATGCAGGAGGTGATTCCCATGGATGAGTGAGAGAGAGGAGGATATGAGCGGTGAGGGCATCACTTGCCACGTAACTTGCTGAACTCTACGATTATTGTATTCTCATACCCACGTCCCATACTCGCTGGGCAAAGGGATACTATACCCCTCTCTGGCGATCCTATATGAATCGTTCCAGCGATCCTATATGAATCGTCAGAGCGATCCTATATGGATCGTTTTTGCCACTTATGGGTAGCCTGCTTCCCACCTGTATAGGGTGTGGTGCTTCACGCAGATTCCGTGCCTGGTGGCGTAGTTCTCCTCTCACCATCCAAGTCTGTGTGCGCCATGGTCTGCCGCTCTCTTGTGCCTTTGGGCGTTACCATGAGGCAATGCGGCTTGCCACTATGAAAAAGCCCCAGGGCTGTGTGCCCCGGGGCTTTGAGTATGAGAGAGGTAAATTACCTCTTACTTAACCAGCAGCTTACTTACCTTCACTGTGCCATCGGAGAGGGTCTCCTTCACGATGTTCAAGCCCTTGGCCAGGCGGCTCTGCCGCGTGCCGTTCACGCTGTAGATAGCGGTGGCGACTACGTTGCCGTTGCCTTCCACGCCCTCGATGTCAGTAGTCGGGTCTTCAGTGGGCTCGGTCGTGCCGAGGTACTCGAGTGTCCAGTGACTCCAGATGAGCCAGTCGCCACTTACGTATCCAGTCTTGACAAGTCCGACAGGAACATCGGTGCCGTCCTGGGTAACCTCGAACTGCAGGGTGTTGTGGTACAGGTCGTCACTGAAAGCGGTGCTTGCCTCAGCCATGGTATTAGGTATGGTGTAGGTGGAGTAAGAGGCGCGGCCCTCCAGCTCGTTGTAAGTCTTCGCGTCGGAGAAGATGCTGTTTACACGGGTAGCCTTGCTGCCGGCGTAGAGGTCGGCATAGTGTATAGAATCGTTCTCTTCCTCCGTCATCTCAATTGGGCAAGTCGTGCTGTAAGTGTTGCCAGGACGATAGAATGCCTGAACGCCAAGGCGGTACCAACCGGCATAGAGGTTGTAGAGAACCTGTTCGACGCCAGCGCCAGCGGTCTGGTTGTAGATTTCTATCAAGCCATAGCTCTCGCCTAATACAACGGACTCGTCGCTCAGTTCCCAGCCGAAGTGGCTGTTCACGCCTTCCTCGTCCACGCAATCGGGCGTGAGAATCACGTTGGTCACGTCGGCGGGGTTAGCCTCAGTGGCGTCTAAGTGGTCGTATATCACGCACTTGTTGAATGTCCCCTTCAGCGATTCCATGTATCCCTGAACCTCAGCGTCTGTCTCGAAGCCGTCGCCTTCAAGCGCGTCATTCACCTTCTCTATCACATCCAGTATCTCGTCGTCGATGCTGCTGATCAGCTCTACGAGACGCACCTCGTTGGTGTAGTCGACCAAATACTTCAGGTCGGAAATCAGATTGATGGACGCTTCTCCTGCCGCGATAGCCTCACGCAAACTATTGACTGCCTCCACGGCGTCATCATTGTCACCGGAGAGGACATCTTTACCCTGGTCGATGGCGTCATTAATCCTCTGGTCTGCCTCGGTCGTCATAGTGCCTTGAGACTGGACTTCCTGGGCCTGTTCTATCAACTCCTGAATGACATCCGTGTACGCGCCTGCCTGGTTGCCCTGGTAGATAAGCTGGAAGTTATCGAAGATTACCCAGTCGTCCGTGTTTGTCTCGCGCACACCGATGGTAAGGTCACCGCGCTCCTCGACGAGGATGTTGAACTGGTTCTTATAATAGCCAAGGGAGAAGTATATGTTGGCTCCTGCCATGCAGTTAGGCACGTATGCTGTCTCACCGTTGGTAAGTGTGGCTATTAGGTCGGGCAGGCTGGAAGAATCATACAACATGTCCTCTGAGCCTTCGGAGTAGAGGCTGGCGAGAGTCTGGGTCTGCTCGCTGCCGTTCACTGACGCGTAGAGCTCAGCCTGGATGCCGTCTCCGTCGTCGTCACGGGCGAATCCGCTGCATGAGAGCGTGTAGAGGCCCGCGGGCATGTTCTTGATGGTCTGGCTGATGTCGAATACCGCATGGAATACCTCCGCGTTGCCGGAACCGAGGTCTGATGGCTGTATGCCGCCCTCAAGGGTGTTCTCTCCGCCACCGCTTATTCCGTCACCGCCGAATGCCGGGGTGGCACCTGTTACGGTCCAGCCCGAGAAGTCGGTGTCGAAATCGGGGTTGTTAATCACCAAGGTGATATCGTCGCCCGCCTGCACGTACTGGCTGATGTAGTCGGCGATAGCGTTTGTCACATCGTCATCAGCCGAATTAATCTGTTCGTCGGTCAAGGTCTCTGCTTCATAGCCGTCCTGGAAATTATCCACTATTTCCTGCAACGCGTCAACCAGTTCCATCCAGCCATAATCATTAGCCTCGTTGATCTTAGTGTTGGTCTTGTCAATGAAGGACTCGACAGAGGCATACAGGGCTATGCTGGTCTGCAGGGACTCCAAGGCGTCGTTCAGCAGCTCGGCAGCGTCAGTGTAGTCGTCGTCAGTGGAAGAAGAGTCGTTTAACACGGACTGCGCTGTTGCCAGAGCCTCCTCGTAAGACGCTTTCACGTCTTGGTTGGCAAACACCTCGTTAGTGTCAGGGCAGGCGTTCTCAGCGTCGTTAATCGCTACCATGAGAGTGATGTAAGCCGCGGTTGGGCTCTTTTCTCCGCCCACGGCCTCGAGCTCAGGATACTTGGCGATAGCCTCCGTCCATGAGTAGAAGCAGATGTCGCTGATTGTCGAGATGCCGTTGCCGTTGGTCGGAGTCAAGCCAAAGCAGGTCCAGCCGTCCTGCACGTTCACGTCATTCTGCAAGTTCCCGTCCATTCCTGTCAGGGTCACTTCCCAGGCAAGCAGCACCTTGTTGTCCTCAAGCTCAATGGCGTAGATTGGCTCTACTGAGGAGCCGTTGTTATAGCCGTTCAGCCACCAGAGGTAGTTGTCGCTTAAGACAGTGGAGATCTCTGTGCCGACTATTATGAACCAGTTCTGGTCGATGGTGGTGTGGTAATCCGCTGTGGTGATGCCTTCCAACTGGGAGCGGGCTGTGCTGTTGCCCAAGCAAATGTTGTTGGTGTAGAGAGGCGTGCCGTCATCATTGTATCCAATAATGTTAGCTTCCGCAGTGATGGTGTTGTCATCATTGTAGGTAACGTTGTCTTCTGTCAGACGTCCGGTGTCGCCT
>JAJPYT010000155.1 GCA_021204845.1 Prevotellaceae bacterium
GCCATTTCTCGCCCCCATCCCTTTCTGGGCCGGAAAGACTTACAAATGTATGCCTCAATACATTTATAATTAGAGAGATGCACAGGCTTATTAGTGACACATATCACGATATAAAGGCAAGGTGGAAAAGAGATGTTATTTCAGTATTTTTCCCTCACATTCCCCAAACGTTTATGGGCTTCATTGTGGCGATGGAGTAATGCAAAAGCGGCGTGAGAGGGAAAAGCTAAAGGCTATGATGTGGTGAAAAGATACAAATAGTCGCATTAATGTGCATTTTTGCTCTTTCTTTGAATTGTTAATAATGATACCTTTGCAGTGCAAAACATCAATCACCCAGAGAGTGTATGAGACGAAAATACTGGAAATGGGCAGGCTTTGTGTTGCTTATTTGTGCAGCATGCTCACCTAAAGCCCAAGAAGAAAAGGGAGGAAAAGCAGTGAAAACGAGCACGCTGAAGCCAGCCACCGAACAGACTTCGCCGCAATTCCCGGGGAGAGTAAAAGCGGCGCAGGACGTGGCATTGGCATTCAGAGTGAGCGGCACGATAACCAAAATGCACGTAAAAGAAGGAGAGAGGGTCACCAAAGGACAATTGCTGGCGGAGTTGGATGACGCTGACTATCAGGTGCAGCTGCAGGCGACGGAAGCGGAATACAAACAAGTGAAAGCCGAGGCGGAGCGAGTGATAGCCCTCTATAAGGACAGCGGGACGACTGCCAACGCCTACGACAAGGCGGTGTATGGGCTGAAACAAATAAGCGCAAAATACCAGCATGCGCAAGACGAGGTGGCATACACACGGCTGACCGCACCCTTCAGCGGACAAGTGCAGAAAAAGTTGTTCGACGCTAATGAGACGGTGGGAGCTGGCACACCGATAATAACGTTAGTTAGCACCGAGTCGCCAGAAGTGGAGATAAACCTGCCAGCGGCAGACTACATAAACCGACATGAGTTTGACGAATATCACTGCACTTTCGACGTTTATCCCGATATACAATATCCCCTGCAACCCATAGGAATAGCCCCTAAGGCAAACGCTAACGGGCTATATACCATGCGTTTGCGTCTGGAGGTAGGCGACAGACCCCTGCCGCCACCAGGAATGAACACCACGGTGACCATCCACTGTAACGAGGGAGAAGAGCAGGCTTTTAAAGTTTCCTCCACTGCCCTGAGGCAGGAAAATGGGCGAGCATGCCTGTTCCTGCTGAACAAGAAGGACAGCACCGTGCACACGGTGGAGGTGAGCGTAATAAGACTGCTAAGCGACGGAGAGAGCATAGTGTCGGGCGCGGGACTGAAGACTGGCGACGAGATAGTGACCTCTGGCGTGCACCACATACACGGCGGAGAGAAAGTGCAACCCATGGGTGAGGCGAGCGAGACAAACGTGGGAGGACTGTTATGATTGACATCAGCGCTTGGGCGTTCCGCAACAAGAAACTGATATACTTCTTGATTGCCGTGCTTATGGTGGGCGGGCTGTATGCCTGTTACCGCATGAGCAAGTTGGAAGACCCGGAGATAAAAGTGAAGATGGCCCTGGTGGTGACCACTTATCCTGGCGCGTCTGCCCACCAGGTGGAGCTGGAGGTGACCGACATGCTGGAAAAGAGCATACGCGCCATGGAGCACATAGACAACGTGGAGAGTTACTCTTACAACGACCTGTCGCTCATTCAGGTGGAGTTGCAAAGCACGGTGCCAGACAACGAGGTGGAGCAGTACTGGGATATGCTGCGGCGCAAGGTGAGCGATGCCGCGGCACAATTGCCAAGCGGAGCTGGACCGCCAGAGGTGCGAGACGATTTCGGGAACATGTACGGCATCTTCTATGCTCTGACTGGCGACGGACAGACCGAGAGGGAACTTTATGACTATGCCGAGCTGGTGCAGCGAGAGGTGGAAGAGGTGGATAACGTGGAGATGGTGAGCCTCTATGGCAAACGCGAGGAGAACATAGACATAACGCTGCTGCAAGACCGTATGGCAACTCTGGGCGTGAAGCCTGCCGAAGTGCTCGCCACGCTGAACCTGCAGAACGCCACCACTTACACGGGTTATTTCGACAACGGCGACAATCGCGTGAGAGTGACCGTTGACGACAAATTCCGCACTGTGGACGACATAGGCAACATGCTGTTGCAGGGGCACAGCGACGACCAACTGCGGCTGCGCGACATAGCCCTCATAGAGAAGAGCCACGAGACACCGGCACGCAACCAGATGTTCTACGACGGGGAGCGGGCGATAGGCATACTTGTCTCCGCCTCGCACGGGGCAGACATCGCGAAAGTGGGAAAGGCAGTGGACGATAAGCTGGAGGAGCTGGCGGCAAAGCGGTTGCCTGCGGGAATGGAATACCACAAAGTCTTCTACCAGCCCGACCGCGTGAAGCAGTCTCTCGGCACCTTCGTGCTGAACTTGGCGGAGTCGGTGCTCATAGTGGTAGTGATACTCATGCTGGTGATGGGCTTCCGCAGCGGCGTGATAATAGGAACAAGCCTTGTGGTAACGGTGTTCGGCTCATTCCTGTTTCTGGAAATGACTGGCGGCACCATGCAGCGGGTCTCGCTTGCCGCCTTCGTGCTTGCCATGGGCATGCTGGTCGACAACGCCATAGTGATAGTGGACGGCATATTGGTGGACCTTAAGGCGGGGAAGAGCCGCATGGAAGCCATGACTGCCATAGGGCGGCAGACCGCCATGCCTCTGCTGGGAGCCACACTTATAGCCATAATAGCCTTCCTGCCCATCTACCTCTCGCCAGACACGGCAGGAGTGTACACCCACGACCTCTTTGTGGTGCTTGCCGTTTCGCTGCTGCTCAGTTGGGTGCTGGCGTTGGCTCACGTGCCACTTATGGCCAACCGCTTGTTGATGAAGGGCAAGCAAGCCCAGGAAGGGAGAGGCGAAGTGGAATACAAGGGGAAAATACACAATGTCCTGCGCGCCACGCTGCACTTCGGGCTGCATCACAGGTGGGGCTCGGTGGTGACAATGGTGCTGTTGCTGCTGCTCTCGGTGATGGGTTACAAATACACGAAACAGGGCTTCTTCCCCGACATGGTGTATAACCAGCTCTACATGGAATATAAGCTGCCCGAGGGCACAAACTATACCCGTGTGGAGCGTGACCTGCGCGAAATAGAAGCCTACCTGCACACACGAGAGGAGGTGACCCATGTGACCATCTCCACGGGAGGCACGCCCGGGCGCTACAATCTGGTGCGAAGCATAGCCAATCCCTCGCTTTCCTACGGTGAGCTGATAGTGGACTTCACCTCGCCAAAGACATTGGAGAAGAACATTGACGACATACAAACTTACCTGACTAACGCCTATCCCGACGCCTACGTGAAGCTGAAGCGCTACAACCTGATGTTCAAGAAATACCCCATAGAGGCACAGTTCCAGGGTCCCGACCCCGCAGTGCTCCACCAGTTGGCGGACAGCGCCATGGCTATAGTAAGGCGCAGCCCAGAGGTCTGTCTCGAGACCACGGACTGGGAGCCAAAGGTGCCAGTCCTGAGGGTGGAGTACGACCAGCCCGAGGCCCGCGCCTTGGGGCTTAGCCGCAGCGACGTGAGCATGTCACTGCTTACAGCCGCGGGAGGCGTGCCGATAGGCTCTTTCTACGAGGGGACTCACAGAAACAACATCTATCTTAGGAGCCTCTGCGAGGACAGCCGCCCCGCCGAGGACCTTGGCACCATGCAGGTCTTCTCTCAGATTCCCTCGTTGCAGGGGCTACTCTCGCAGGAGACGTTGATGAAGCTCTCTGCCGGCACGCTCACCCGTGACGACCTGGTGGAGAGTCTCATGGGCAGCACGCCGCTCAGGCAGGTGAGCAAGCGTATAAGCATCGACTGGGAAGACCCCGTTATACCACGCTACAACGGGCAGCGCAGCCAGCGGGTTCAGTGTTCTCCCTCGCCAGGCATAGAGACAGAGAAGGCGCGGCAGGCCATAGTGAAGGAGATAGAGAGCATAGCCCTGCCCGAGGGTTACTCGCTGCAGTGGCAGGGCGAGAGGGCAGCCAGCACTAAGTCTATGAAGTATTTGTTCCAGAATTTCCCGCTGGCTGTGATACTCATGATAGCCATACTCATCATGCTTTTCAAGGACTACCGTAAGCCTCTCATCATCTTCTGCTGCCTGCCCATGATACTGGTGGGCGTGGTGGCGGTCATGCTGCTCTCGGGCAAGGTGTTCAACTTCGTAGCCATCGTCGGCACGTTGGGCCTTATGGGAATGCTCATAAAAAATGGCATAGTGCTTATGGACGAGATAAACTTGGAGATAGCCAGCGGTACGCCACCTTTTGACGCGCTTGTCCAGAGTGCCCAGAGCCGCCTGCGCCCCGTGTCGATGGCTTCTCTCACCACCATATTAGGCATGATACCCCTGCTCACCGACGACATGTTCGGCTCGCTGGCCGCCGCCATCATGGGAGGCCTGCTCTTCGGCACTGTCATCACCCTGCTGTTCATACCTATACTCTACGCCTTATTCTTTCACATAAAGCCTGACACAAAATGAGAAAGACAGCAATACTCCTTTCAGTTAACGCGCGCGGGAGCCTCTTTGTCTCTTTCGCCTGCCTCATGTTCCTTTTCTCCCTCTGCCGCCCCACTCCGGCGCTGGCCGCTGCTGGCGAGGAGCTCAGCCTTCAGGAGTGCATAGATATGGCGCTGCGGCAGAACAGGCAAGTGCAGATGGCTGCCATGCAGACCCAAGGCGCCCGGTATCAGAGTAAAAGCCTTAGGGCCAACTTCTTCCCCAGCTTCAGCGCCGAGGGCACGGCTCTCTACAGCAACGCCAACGGCTCGCTTGCCATAGCCGGCGGCAATCTGCCCACCTTCCTCGCCTCTGGCGTGGTTGACGGAGGCTTCGCATACTTCCCCGGCACGGACATAGACTTCAAGGTGGGAGCGGTGTACATGGCTGGCTTGCAGCTCCAGCAGCCCATATACACAGGCGGAAAGATAAGAGCCGCATACGCCATGTCCACTCTCGGAGTGCAGATGGCAAGGCTTAACGAGCGGCTCACAGCCTCCGAGGTGTTGGTGGAGACCGTAAAGGCATATGCGGGCGTGGTGAAAGCCAGGGAGATGGTGGAGGTTGCGCGAAAGTACGACGAGATGCTCAGCGGGCTGATGAAGGACGTGGAGAGCGCATACAGTCACGGTCTTAGCCAGAAGAACGACGTGCTGAAGGTGCAGGTGCAGAAGAACGGGAGCGAGCTGAGCATGCGCCGTGCTGAGAATGCCCTGCGGCTTGCCACCATGAGCCTCTGCCACCTGATAGGCAAACCGCTCACCACTCAGATAAGCGTGCAATCTCTGTTCCCCGAGGCAGGTTCCCTCCCGGAGACCGGGCAGGGCGACATAACCGCCCGCCCCGAGTTCGACATGCTGGAGCGGCAGGTGCAGGTGGCAGGCTGGGAGGTTAGGATGAGCCACAGCGAGAAACTGCCACAGGTGGGCGTGAGCGGCAACTACAGCTATATGCACGGGCTGGAGGTTAACGACAAAAGCCTATTCTCCAAAGCGTCGTTTGCCGTGCTTCTCAACGTGAGCATACCGCTCTATCACTTTGGCGAGAGGACCAACAATGAGGCTGCGGCAAAGGCAAAACTGGAGCAGGTTCAGTTGCGGCAGGCTGATGTGAGCGAGCAGATGCTGCTGGAGCTAACTCAGGCGGAAAACAATCTCGACGAGGCGGAACTGGAGACCCGCCTCGCAGCCCGCTCGCTCGAACAGGCGGCAGAGAACATGCGTGTCAGCCGCAGCCAATACGAGGCTGGGATGGAGACCCTCTCCGACTGTCTCCAGGCCGGGGCTCTCTGGCAACAGGCGTGGCAGACCCACGTCGAGGCGCAGTGCGACCGCTATCTTAGTTACGTTCAGTATCTGAAAACCTCGGGGCAGCTGTCCCTGCTCTCGCATGCCATAGATACAGAGCTACCATAAGCAGCGTCAGCGCCCCCGCTATCGGGTAACCTACGCGGTATGGCAGGGTGAAGCCCTCCGGAGCTATCATTATAAAGCCGCTGCTCACCGCCAGCATGAACACCGCGGGGAAGAAGGCTATCATCCACGTCCACTGCCAGAGGCTCCTATCGGCACGCGAGCGGCACAGCAGCCAGTGCGAGATGGAGAACATGGTGAAAGTGGCAAGCACCTGGTTGAACCACGAGACGTAGCGCCACAGCACGTCGAATTTCATGGCAAGCATCAGCGCAGCCACCACAAAGAGCGGAGCCGCCAGCAACACACGGCGCGGCAGGGTGTTCTGCCCGTAGTGGGTGAAGTCGGCTATTATCAGGCGTGCGCAGCGGAATGCCGTGCCGCCAGTGCTCATGGGAGCCGCCACTATGCCCAATATGGCAAGCACCAGCCCCACGTTGCCCAGCCAGTCGCCGCACAGCCTGTTCACCAGCAGACCGGGGTCCATGTTGCTGTATCCCCCGTTCGTGAGTATTGCCAGCAGCTTGCCGTAGGGTGTCGACAGGTCGGCTCCGAAGTCAGGCGCTATCGCCAGGGAGCTTATGTCGAAGGCGTCCGCGAACTTTATCGCCGCCGCGGCCCAGATGAGCGTTACCACACCCTCCGTCACCATAGCCCCGTAGAAGCAGCGCAACCCATACTTTTCGTTCTCTATGCAGCGCGCCATCATGGGGCTTTGCGTGGCGTGAAAGCCGCTCACCGCTCCGCAGGCAATAGAGACGAACAGCCCAGGGAACAGAGGCGTGGTACGCACGGGATAGTGGTCGGTGAAAGCCTTCGTTATCTCCGGGATATCGCCCGCCTGGAAGAAGATTCCCACCCCCACCAGCACAGCCATCAGCAGCAGGGCGAAGCCAAACACGGGGTACACGTTGCCCACAATCTTGTCTATGGAGAACACCGTCACCGCCAGGTAGAAGGCAAATATCAGCACCACCCACAAGAGGTGGCTGTCGCCTGCCCCTGTGAACTGTGTCACCAGCGTCGACATAAGGTTGGCGGGCACCATCACGAACGTGGCTCCCACGCAGATCATCAGCAGCAGAGTGACCACCAGCATCACCACCCTGCACCGCCTGCCCAGCTCGCCCCCTATTATCTCCGTCAGGCTCGCCCCGTTCTTGCGTATGCTTATCATGCCCGACATATAGTCGTGCATGGCACCGCCTAAGATGCAGCCCAGCACAATCCACAGGAAAGCCGCAGGCCCGTAGAGAATGCCCATGAGAGCGCCGAATATGGGTCCCGTGCCGGCTATGTTCAGGAATTGCACCGTATATACCTTCCACGTCGGCATCGGTATGTAGTCCGCCCCGTCGCGCAAGGTGTAGCAGGGGGTAGTGCGCCCGCTCTCCGGGCGGAACACGCGCTCCACAAACGAGCCGTAAACAAAATATCCCACTACAAGCAGCAGCAGGCCAGTCGTGAATGTTATCATAGCTATCCTTTCTTTTTCTTTCCTGTTATCCGCTCCGGGTCTCTGGCAGACACTTCGGGGGGGGGAGTGCCGCTCCCTTCGCTCTGGCGGCAAAAGTAATAAAAACTGGCGAGGAAAGGGACAGACCGGGCAGGAAATTTTTGTGATAACACTTTATATCCCGCTTCCTCCCCTGCGGCTTATCCGCTGTTGCCCCCTCCCGAAACGGGACCGGGCGGGAAATATTACCACGAAACTTCGCGTAAATGACTAAAAAGGGGGGCTGATATTTGCGGCAAAAAGCGTAAATGCTTACCTTTGCAGGGAAAATGCAGTTTTCGCACCTGAAAAAATAAGATGAGTCCCGACGATGCTAATGCCTTGCTTGGTGACACGATAAGCGAGCTGTCGGAGATGGGCTCGCTGAAGGCTCTGTTCCATGAGCATAGGGACGGAGACCCGCTGCCCTCCGGCCGCGCGCTGAGGGAGATAATAGAACTGGCGAGGGCGATATTGTTCCCTGGCTTCTACGGGAACAGCACGATAAACAGCCATACCTTGCAACACCACATAGGGGTGGACGTGGAGCGCCTCTACTCGCTGCTGAGCGAGCAGATAAGGGCCGGGCTCTGCTTCGAGTGCCACGAGTGCGGCGAGAGGGCGGCACGGGAGCTGGCGCTGCGGCTGATAGCCCGTCTGCCCCAGTTGCGCGAGAGGCTGGCGACGGACGTGGAGGCGGCTTACAACGGCGACCCCGCCGCGGAGTCGTGGGGCGAGATAATAAGCTGCTACCCGGTGATAAAGGCCATAACCAACTACCGCATAGCGCACGAGCTGCTGGAGTTGGGCGTGCCGCTGATACCGCGCATAATAACGGAGATGGCGCACAGCGAGACGGGGATAGACATTCACCCTGCCGCGCGGATAGGGCACCACTTCACCATAGACCACGGCACGGGAGTGGTGATAGGGGCTACGTGCGTGATAGGCAACCACGTGAAGCTGTATCAGGGCGTGACCTTGGGGGCGAAGAGCTTCCCGCTGGACAAGGACGGGCACCCGATAAAGGGGATAGCGCGCCACCCGATACTGGAGGACAACGTGGTGGTGTACAGCAACGCCACGGTGCTGGGTCGCATAACCATAGCGCGCGGCACGGTGATAGGCGGCAACCTGTGGGTGACGGAGGACACGAAGCCGGGGGAGCAGTTGGTACAGGCGAAGAAGAGAAGCATGAACATAATCCGCCCCGAGGACTACGGGGGACTATGAACGAGGAGGGAGAAAAAATGGAGGAATTCGAGATAATAGCCAAGACGCTGCAAGGGCTGGAGCCCTTGCTGGCGGAGGAGCTTACCGCCTTAGGCGCCAACAACATAGAGATAGGGAGGAGAATGGTGGCGTACACGGGCAACAAGGAGATGCTGTACCGCAGCAACTTCTGTCTGCGCACGGCGCTGAGAATACTGAAACCCATCCGCCACTTCCGCGCCACGACAGCCGACGAGGTGTACGCGGCGGTGAGGGAGATAGACTGGAGCCAGCTGATGGACACGGAGACGACCTTTGCCGTGGACAGCGTGGTGTATAGCCAGGAGTTCCGCCATTCGAAGTTCGTGGCGTATAAGGTGAAAGACGCGATAGTGGACCAGTTCATGGAAAAGACGGGGGGAAGGCCCGACATACGCGTGACGAACCCAGACCTGCAACTGCACATACACATAGCGGAACAGGACTGCACACTGTCGCTGGACAGCAGCGGAGAGAGCCTGCACCGCCGCGGCTACAGGCAGGAGTCGGGCGAGGCTCCGCTCAGCGAGGTGCTGGCGGCTGGCATAGTGATGATGACGGGATGGAGGGGAGAGTGTGACCTGATAGACCCCATGTGCGGCAGCGGCACGATACCCATAGAGGCCGCCCTGATAGCAAAGGGCATCGCCCCTGGGGTGTACAGAAAGAGCTACGCCTTCGAGAGGTGGCGCGACTTCGACAAGGACCTCTTCGAGCGCATATACAACGACGACAGTCAGGAGCGGGAGTTCACCCACAAGATATACGCCTACGACATAGAGCGGGACGCGGCCATGACAACGGCGCGCAACGTGAGGGCGGCCGGGCTATCGTCGTGCATAAGCATAGCCTCGCAGGACTTCAAGGACTTCAAGCAGCCGGAGCAGAGAGCCACGATGATAATGAACCCGCCCTACGGGGAGCGCATGGCACCGCCCGACCTGACGGGGCTGTACAGGATGATAGGCGAGAGGCTGAAACACCAGTTCGTGAACAACGAGGCGTGGATTCTGAGCTACAAGGAGGAGTGCTTCGTGGCGATAGGGCTTAAAGCCTCACTGCGCATACCCCTGCAGAACGGGTCGCTGGAGTGCGAGCTGCGGAAATACCAGATTTTCGACGGAAAATATAATGACGCGAGAGCCGAGGGACGGAGCATAAAGACAGACAGAGACCGCAAAGCCACCGAGGACAGGCTGCTCTACAAAGAGAGAAACAGGAAACGCGGCCCGCGCCACGAGGAGGAGAACGACTACGGAGGGGAAAGAGCACGCCAGCGCCACGAGGACAGAGGCGGACGGGGATATTACGGAGACAGAGGCGAGCGACACCACGGAGACTGGGGAGGAAACCGCCAAAGCCAGGGGGGAGCGAGACACGAACAGACAGACCGCCGCCAGAGGCAGGAGGAGCGGAAGCGCTACTTCGGCACAGGGCGCGACTTCAACACAAAGAGGAGAAGATACGATGAAGAAGAAGATTAAACTACTGCTTATCATGGGCACCGCTATGATGACGGCAAACGCTGCCGCCCAGAAGCTGCTGACATTGGAGGATGTGCTGTACAGCGGCAGCAACTACTACAACCTCGCCCCGGAGACCGTATACACGACATGGTGGGGAAACATCCCCGTGAAGACCACCCCCGACGAGACGCTGAACCTCACGAGCGGAGAGAAGATAGTGAGTGTGGAGGAACTGAACGACGTGGCTGGAGAGAAGGTGGCACGCAGCGGGCACTACATAGACTTCCCCTATGAGGGAGAGACGGTGGCGCAGGTGGCGAGTGGCAGGAAAATGGCGCTGATAGACTGGACGAAAAAGACGGTGGTGTGGAGCGCTGAGCTGCCCGAGAAAGCCGCTAACCGCGACTTCTCGCCAGAGAGCAAAGCCGTGGCATACACCATAGAGGGCAACCTCTACGTGCTGACCGCCGACGGGCAGACTCACCAGATAAGCACCGACGGCAGCACCGACGGGAGCGAGGACGTGGTGTACGGGACATCGGTGCACCGCGACGAGTTCGGGATAAAGAAGGGCACCTTCTGGAGCCCCGACGGGAAACGCCTCGCCTTCTACCGCATGGACCAGAGCATGGTGCCCAACTATCCGCAAGTGGACATAACGCAGCGCATAGCGGCTACATACGCCAACCACTACCCAATGGCGGGAGAGACGAGCCATCAGGTGACCGTGGGCATATACGACACGGAGACGGACGGCACGGTGTGGCTGAAACTCTTGGGCGAGAAGGAGGATTACCATACGAACCTCTCTTGGGCTCCCGACGGCAACACTCTATATATACAAGAGCTGAACCGCGACCAGAACGACATGCGGCTGGCGGCATACGACACAAGGACTGGCGAATGCAGGGGAACCATCTTGGAGGAGACAGACGAGAAATACGTGGAGCCGCTCAACCCCCTGCTGTTCCTGCCCTGGGACAGCTCGAAGGCCGTGTACCAGAGCCAGAGAGACGGCTTCAACCACATATATCTGCTGGACCTTGGCTCCACACCCGCGAAACTGACGCAACTGACAAGCGGAGAGTGGGTTGTGCAGAAGGTGGCAGGATTCAACAAGAAGGCGAAAACCATAATATACCTCTCCAACGAGGCTGACCCACGCACGAGCTGCCTCTACAGCGTGAGCCTGAAGGGCAAACGCACGCTGATAAGCACGGGCGAGGGCGTGCACAGCGCGACACTGAGCGCCGACGGAACCACAGCCATAGACCGCTGGAGCAGCCCCACGGTGCCAAGAAACGTGAACCTGGTGAGCACCAGCGACGGCAAGGCGGAGAACGTGCTGACAGCCACGGACAAATGGGCAGAACAGGGCTACAGTCTGCCAGAAGTGACGAGTGGTAGCATAAAAGCGGCAGACGGGGTGACAGACCTCTACTACCGCATGGTGAAACCCATAGACTTCGATCCCACGAAGCGATATCCCACCATCGTTTACGTCTACGGCGGACCTCACGCCCACAACATAGAGGCAAGCTGGCACTGGGGAATGAGAGGCTGGGAGGCATATATGGCGACGAAAGGCTATCTGCTCTTCGTGCTTGACAACAGAGGCAGCGAATGGCGCGGCAGGGACTTCGAGCAGACCACGTTCCGCCACCTTGGCGACAACGAGATGAAAGACCAGATGCAGGGCGTGGAATACCTGAAATCGCTGCCCTACGTAGACGCCAGCCGCATGGGCGTGCAGGGGTGGTCGTTCGGGGGATTCATGACAACAAACCTGATGTGCACCTATCCCGACGTGTTCAAGGTGGGTGTCGCGGGCGGTCCAGTGATAGACTGGAAATACTACGAGGTAATGTACGGCGAGCGCTATATGGACACACCGCAGCAGAACCCCGACGGCTTCGCCTCGAGCAGCCTGATACCCAAGGCGGCGAACCTCCGGGGGCGTCTGCAAATAATACTGGGATACAACGACGACACGGTGGTGCCCCAGCACACCCTCTCCTTCGTGAGAGCCTGCATAGACGCAGGCACGCAGCCCGACCTCTTCCTCTATCCTGGCGGCAAGCATAACATGTATGGACGCGACCAGGTGCATTTGTACGAACGAATAACAAGATATTTCGAAGATTATCTGAAATGAAAATATTATTGCTTGGAAGTGGCGGCCGCGAGCACGCCTTGGCCTGGAAGATGGCCCAGAGTCCAAAGACAGAAGAACTGTACATCGCCCCTGGCAACGCCGGTACCGCGCAGGTGGGCGAAAACGTGGACATGAAGGCGGATGATTTCGGGAGCATCCGCGATTTCGTGATAGAGCGGGGAGTTGACATGGTGGTCGTGGGACCTGAAGACCCTTTGGTGAAGGGAATCTGCGACTTCTTCAAGAGCGACCCGCGGCTTTCCTCGGTGTGGCTGATAGGGCCATCGAAAGACGGAGCTGTGCTGGAGGGCTCGAAGGACTTCGCTAAGGGCTTCATGCAGCGCCACAACATTCCCACCGCCACCTACCTCACCTTCAACGCCTCCACGCTGAACGAGGGACTCGACTTCCTGGAGACCGTGAGACCCCCTTACGTGCTGAAAGCCGACGGATTGTGTGCCGGCAAGGGTGTGCTTATACTGCATGACCTCGACGAGGCGAAAGCGCAGCTGCGAGAGATGCTCACGGGGAAGTTCGGCGCTGCAAGCAGCAAGGTGGTGATAGAGGAGTTCATACGCGGTGTGGAGTGCTCGGTGTTCGTGCTGACCGACGGCAAGAGCTACAAGATTCTGCCCGAGGCGAAAGACTACAAGCGCATAGGCGAGGGAGACAAGGGACCCAACACGGGTGGCATGGGCAGCATAAGCCCGGTGCCCTTCGCCACGGAGAAGTGGATGCACAAGGTGGAGGACCGCATAATAAGGCCCACCATAGACGGACTGGCGAGGGACGGAATAGACTACAAAGGCTTCATCTTCTTCGGACTTATAGATGTGAACGGGAACCCCAAGGTGATTGAGTATAACGTGCGCATGGGCGACCCTGAGACGGAAAGCGTGATGCTGCGCCTGAAGAGCGATTTGGTGGACCTGCTGGAGGGCGTGGCTACCGAGACGCTGGCGGAGCGGAAAGTGGAGATAGACCCCCGCAGCGCGGCTTGCGTGATGATGGTGAGCGGCGGCTACCCTGGCGCTTACGAGAAGGGCTTCCCGATAGTGGGCCTGAACGACACGAAAGACTGCATAGTGTTCCATGCCGGAACGGCAGAGAAAGACGGTCACGTGGTGACCAACGGCGGACGCGTGATAGCTGTGAGCAGTTACGGTGCGGACAAGGCGGAGGCTCTCGCTGGCAGTTACCGAGAAGTGAAAAAGATATATTTCCAGGATAAGTATTACCGCCGCGACATAGGGGCTGACTTATAAAATTCTAAAAAAGTAACACGTGGGAACGCGCTCTCCAAGAATACAGAACTCCATTTGCCGCAGCCGCGCGCTGCTGACATGCTGCACTCTCGCGGCGATGGCTCTGTGGTGCCTGCCGCTGGGGGAGAGCCTGATAGACAGCGCCGTGGGCTTCGTGCTCACCGCCCTTACGGCCTACGGGGTGGCGGAGTTGTGCAACAGCAATTCTCTCTTCCGAGTGTACACGCGCAGTGCCTCATCCCTTTACATTCTCTCAGCCGCATGCATGGGCTTCCTGCACCCGTGGCAGCCAGCCACCGCCGGGGCTCTCAGCCTTATAGCGGCGATGTATCTGACTTTCGGGGTAGACCGCAGGAAAAATCACATTGTGGACACCTTCCATATAATGGCTTTCGTGGGCATTGCCTGCGTCTTCCTGCCGCAGCTCGTGGTGCTGCTGCCTCTGTATTACATATTTGTCATCGTGTTGCTGCGTTCCTTCTCTTCCCGCGTCTTTTTGGCTGGCGTGGTGGGCTTTGCCCTGCCTTGCTGCGCGGCGCTGGGAGTGTGCCGCCTCACAGGAGGCATGGCGTTGGCTGAAGCCTGGCGCACGAGCCTGGTGACTTTCTATCCAATAAGGGCAGACTCCTACCTTGGCATTGACCCGCTGGTGGCGTGCCTGTGGGCGGCAGTCCTGGCGCTCGCTCTATGGTGCGCGGTATATTACATAGCAGCGAGCCACCGCGACAAGATAAGAGTGCGTACTTTGTTCTTCGTACTGCTGTCGCAAGCCGCGGTAATCACCCTGCTGGCAGGCTTGCAGCCCCAGCATGCCCACAGCCTGTTGCCCGCCATGATGGTGAGCGTATCCCCGTTGGTGGCGCACTATTTCACGTTGTCGGACACTTGGCTCTGCACGGTGGTGTTCTTCCTGACAGTGCTGTTGCTGTGCGGAGCGGCGCTCTTCACGCTGACCCACATCCCCCAGAACGTGGTAAATCTCATAAACTCTAACTTTAACTAAAAGGAGTAAGGTATGAAACATTACAAGTTGATAAACAACATCGTCGGCTGGCTGACGTTTGCAGTGGCTGCGTGGGTGTATTGCAGCACCATAGAGCCAACGGCAAGCTTCTGGGACTGCCCCGAATTCATCACTACGGCATACAAGCTTGAAGTGGGGCATCCGCCTGGGGCGCCTTTCTTCATGATAACGGGCAACCTATTTACCCAACTGACCCACGACCCAGCCAAGGTGGCAGGCATGGTAAACACCATGTCGGCGCTTTTCAGCGCTCTGTGCATCTTGTTCCTCTTCTGGAGCATTACGCATCTCACGCGTAAGCTCGTGGGCACGGGCGGTGTGGTTTCCTCTTGGGCGCAGCTAATAGCTGTGGAGGCAAGCGGCGTGGTAGGCGCTCTCGTCTATACGTTCAGCGACACCTTCTGGTTCTCTGCCGTGGAGGGTGAGGTTTACGCTTACTCTAGCCTGTTCACCGCGCTGGTCTTCTGGCTGGCGCTTAAGTGGGAGGAGCATGCCGACGAGCCTCATTCCGACCGCTGGCTGGTGCTTATCTGCTACCTGACGGGACTAAGCATCGGCGTGCATCTGCTCAACTTGCTATGCCTGCCCGCCATAGTGCTGGTGTTCTACTACCGCAAGTTCCCCAACGCCAACCTGAAGGGCAGCCTGCTGGCTCTCGTGCTTTCCTTCGTGCTTATTGCCGTGGTGCTATACGGCATTGTGCCGGGTATAGTGAAGGTGGGCGGCTGGTTTGAGCTGCTTTTTGTGAATGTGCTAAGCTGCCCCTTCAACACGGGACTTATCATATACATCATCTTGCTTATTGCCGCCGTGCTGTGGGCAATCTGGGAAAGCACCGTGCAGCGGAACCGCAACCGCATGATAGTCTCTTACTGCCTGAGCATAGCCATGCTGGGCATCCCGTTCTACGGCTACGGGGTAAGCAGCATAGTAATTGGCGTGATAGTGCTGTGTGTGGTGGCGCTACTGCTCAAGTGGAGATACAACGTGGGGACGCTGAAAGGGACATACAAGGTTAGCGCCCGGATAATGAACACTTCCCTCTTGTGCATGCTCCTTATAATGGTGGGCTACTCGAGCTACGCGGTGATAGTAATCCGCTCCACCGCCAACACACCCATGGACCAAAACTCGCCAGAGGATATCTTCACCCTTGGCTCTTACCTGAGCCGCGAGCAATATGGTGACCGCCCGCTCTTCTACGGACCGGGCTACAACTCGCAGGTGAAGCTGCGAGTGGAGGGCGACTATTGCATTCCCGTCTCAAAGAAGGGCGCGCCTGTCTACCAGCGAGTTGAGAAGAAATCGCCCGACGAGCCAGACCGATATGAGGTGCTGCGTTACAACATGGACTATGTCTATGCCCAGAATATGCTGTTCCCCCGCATGTATAGCGACCGCCACAAACAGGCCTACGAGGAATGGATGGGCGGAGTGAAGGGCCACAGCGAAGAATATGATAACTGCGGGCGCAAAATCACCGTGAAGATGCCTACTATGGGGGAGAATCTCTATTTCTTCATAAGCTATCAGCTGAATTTCATGTACTGGCGCTATTTTATGTGGAACTTCGCGGGAAGGCAGAACGACATTCAGGGAAATGGCGAGCCGGAGCATGGAAATTGGATAACGGGCATAAAGTGGTTTGACAATATGCGCCTCGGCGACCAGAGTCTGCTGCCATCGGACTTGAAAAACAACAAGGGACACAATGTCTTCTACGCCCTGCCTCTTTTATTGGGGTTGCTGGGCTTCTTCTGGCAGGTGTGCAAGGCGAATGTCACCAAGAATGACGGGGTAAAGCAATTCTGGATAGTGTTCTTCCTCTTCTTCATGACTGGCATAGCTATCGTTGTTTACCTAAACCAGACTCCTCTGCAGCCGCGTGAGCGAGACTATGCCTACGCCGGCTCATTCTACGCTTTCGCCATCTGGTGTGGCTTGGGCGTGGCGGCAATAGCAGATTTGCTCAACTATGTGCTGAAAAACAAGACTGCCTGCGCATCCGTTTCCTGCCTCTGCGTGCTGGTGCCCATACAGATGGGCTGCCAAACTTGGGATGACCACGACCGCTCGGGGCGCTACACGTGCCGCGACTTCGGCAAGAATTATCTGCAAAGCCTGCAGCAAGAGGGGAACCCTATAATTTACACGAACGGGGATAACGACACCTTCCCGCTTTGGTACGGACAGGAGACAGAGGGATTCCGCACGGATGCCCGTGTGTGCAACCTTAGCTATCTGCAAACCGACTGGTACATAGACCAGATGAAGCGCCCTGCCTACGACAGCCCCGCTGTGCCTATTGGCTGGAAACGTATACAGTATGTCTCCGGCACTCGCGAGGGGCTGAGAGTTTATCCCAATACGCTGGAGCAGGTGATGGGGTACTACAAAGACGACCCCGAGGCAATGCGCGAGGCGCTGGGAGACAATCCTTACGAGCTAAATAACATCATGGACCGCTGGATTCTGAACGAGAATCCCGACCTTCAGTTTATCCCCACCGACTCCATAGTAATCGAGGTGGATAAGGAGGCTGTGCTGAAGAGCGGCATGATGATAGCAGCCGACAGTATTCCCGACGTGATGCATATCTCTCTGGCTGGGCGCAACACGGTCTATAAGAGCGAGCTGATGATTTACGAGATGCTCAGGCAGTGTAACTGGGTTCGCCCAATTTACGTTGCAGTGACCGTGGGAAGCGACAACTACGGAGACCTTGCAAAGAACTTCGTTCAGGAGGGACTGGCCTACCGCATAACACCCTTTGACACCGACGAGAGCGAGCGCCGCGTGGATACGGAGAAAATGTACGACAATCTGATGAACCGCTTCCAGTATGGCGGGCTCACAAATCCCGACATATACTTAGACGAGACAGTCATGCGCATGTGCTACACGCACCGCCGCATGTTCTCCCTCTTGGGCATGGAACTGATGAAGGAAGGGAAGAAGGAGGAAGCCAAAAAGCTGATGCTCAAGTGCGAGAAGGAGATTCCATCTTACACGGTGCCTCACTGCTGGCAGAGCGGCAGCCTCGACATCGCCCGCGTGTGGGTGGGGCTGAGCCAGCCAAAGAAGGCTAATGAGATAGCCACACAGATAGCCCAGAACTCAAGCGAATATCTCGAGTGGTATCTCTCCCTGCCGCGGCGCTTCGCCACCCAGTCCGCCAGAGAGTTCAGCTACTACCTCTACCAGTTGCGTGACGCGGTGGAGCTGCTCTACATGAGCAATTCCAAGCTGGCGGACAAATATGGCTCTCAGTTGATTGACTTCCAGAAACGTGGTCAGATGAAGTTCCCCTCGATGTGACACCCGAGCTGCGACTGAGCGATGATAATAGAACAGCCCGCCCGCTTCTTGAGATGGTTTTATCCGCATGCTATTTGGCGGATGAGCCATCGCGAGAGGGCTGTTTATCTGACATTCGACGACGGACCTATACCAGAAGCTACGCCCTACATCTTGGACGTGCTGGAGCGCCTGGACATAAAGGCGACCTTCTTCATGGTGGGAGACAATGCCCGTAAATACCCCCATCTCTTCGATGAGGTGAAAAAGCGCGGACACCGCATAGGCAACCACACATTCAATCACGTGGGCGGCGTGATATACAGGGCATGGAACTATCTCAGCAACGTGGAGAAAGCGGAGGAGCTCTTGCATACTGGCCGCCTCTTCCGCCCGCCCCACGGCTGGATGGGTCCCATAAAATATAGGGTGATGAGGCACACCAAGTGGCGCATAGTTATGTGGGACGTGGTGACCCGCGACTACAGCAACCTGCTCTCTCCGCAGGAGGTTCTCGACAATGTGAAGCGTTACTCCCGCAACGGCAGCATAATCACTTTCCACGACTCCCTCAAGAGCATAGACAAACTGAAGGAGATTCTGCCCGAGGCGCTGCAGTGGCTGAAGGACCAGGGATATGCATTTAAAGTGTTTGAATAGCGAATTGTTGAAAGCCGAGGCCCAGCGTCTTGGCTTTTCTCATTGCCAGATGGCTCCTGCCGAGCCTGTCCCCGAAGAGGTGCAAGCCTGTTACCGGCAATGGCTGGACGAGGGGCGGCAGGCGGATATGCATTACCTCGAGCGCTATCCCCTCATGCGGTTCAATCCCTGTCAGCTTGTGCAGGGAGTAAAAACCGTGGTGAGCCTGGCTCTTAGTTACCACCCTGGCTCCTTGCCTACACAGAAGGGGCTCGCCTGGTATGCACAGGGCATGGATTATCATCTCGTGATACGCGGCAAGCTCCAAAAACTAATGCAGTCGCTCGGGCTCGCGGGCAGCGGTTTTACCGACACAGCCCCAGTCCTCGAGAAATACTGGGCGTGGCGTTGTGGTCTTGGCTTCCTTGGCCGCCACACGCAGTTGGTCATACCTCATCTCGGCAGTGCCTTCTTCCTTGGTGAACTTTTCCTGCGCGAAGAGTCCGACCATTACGATTCCCCTCTTACCCCCTCTTTCTTCTCCAACCTCTGCGGCGACTGCCATCGCTGCGAGCAGGCCTGCCCTTCGGGAGCCATTTCCGCCTCACGGATTGACGCCTCTCGTTGCCTCAGTTATCTCACAATAGAGAACCGTGGAGCCTTGCCCACCTGGTCACAATCCCTTCTTGGCGAGTGCTTCTACGGCTGCGACCGCTGCCTGCGCTCCTGCCCTCACCTCCAGTCCGACGGTCAGCCTCCCATTCCCGAATTCAGGGCATCCGACCAGCTTCTCTCCATGTCTCCCGCCGACTGGCAGTCTCTCGTCCCCGTCAGGTACAGCCAACTCTTCCGCCACTCCGCCGTCAAACGCGCCAAATATGCTTCCCTCATGCGCAACATTAAGGCCGCCTTAGGGTAAAAACACAAGCGGGCTCTTGCTTTTTGCCTCTCTGTTAAGTAACTTTGCACCCGATATTCATAAAAACATTACTACAAATCGATGGATTTCATAGAAGAACTCAAATGGAGAGGCATGCTCCAGCAAATGATGCCAGGCACAGAGGAGCTGCTGGCCAGAGAGAAAGTCACAGCCTACGTGGGGATTGACCCGACCGCTGATAGCCTCCACATAGGTCACCTGTGCGGAGTGATGATGCTGCGCCACCTGCAGGCTTGCGGACATAAGCCTCTCGCCCTGATAGGCGGCGCCACGGGAATGATAGGCGACCCCAGCGGAAAGAGCCAGGAGCGCAACCTGCTCGACGAGGCGACTCTCGCCCATAACGTGGCTTGCATAAAGGAGCAACTGGCGCGTTTTCTCGACTTCGACAGCGGAGCCGATAATGCTGCCGAGCTGGTGAACAACTTCGATTGGATGAAGAATTTCACTTTCCTCGACTTTGCCCGTGAGATAGGCAAATGCATAACCGTCAACTATATGATGGCAAAGGAGAGCGTGAAACGCCGCCTCAACGGGGAGTTCCAGGACGGTATGTCTTTCACCGAGTTCACCTATCAGCTCCTTCAGGGCTACGATTTTCTCTATCTCTACCAGACCAAGAACTGTAAGCTGCAAATGGGCGGCAGCGACCAGTGGGGCAACATCACCACTGGCACTGAGCTTATCCGCCGCAAGTTAGGCAGCGACAATGAGGCTTTTGCACTCGTTTGCCCGCTCATCACGAAGGCTGACGGCAAGAAGTTCGGCAAGACGGAGCAGGGAAATATCTGGCTCGACGCCAAGCGCACCAGCCCCTACGCCTTTTATCAGTTTTGGCTCAACGTGGCTGACGAGGATGCTGAGCGCTACATAAAGATATTCACCTCGCTCGACAAGCCTACCATTGATTCTCTCATCGAGCAACATCACACCGACCCCTCTGCCCGGATTCTGCAGAAGCGCCTGGCGGAAGAGGTCACCCTCATGGTGCATGGGCGGGAGAATCTCAATCTTGCGATAGAGGCAAGCAACATTCTTTTCGGCAAGGCAACTAAGGAGAACCTTGTGAAGTTGGATGAGCGGACTTTGCTCGATGTGTTCCAGGGCGTGCCTCAATACCAGATAAGCCGCTCCCTGCTCCAAGGCGAGGGCACTAAGGCCATAGACCTGTTGGCTGGTCATACTTCCTGCTTCGCCTCTAAGGGCGAGATGCGCAAACTCACCCAGGGCGGCGGGGTTAGCATAAATAAGCAGAAACTCACCGACCCCATGCAACTTATCACCGAGGCAGACCTGCTCGACGGCAAATATATCCTTGCGCAACAGGGCAAGAAGAAGTATTTTCTCCTGATAGCCAAGGCTGACTGAGAGAGGACAGATCCTGCGGGAGCTAAATGATAAAAAAGGTTAACTTTTTCTTGCTTTAATGCAGGGAAACACGTACCTTTGCACCCGAAAACGTTAACTATACCCTCGCTGCGGGTTAAAGCAGCTTATCTATGATTGGGCTATGGTGTAATGGCAGCACAAGACATTTTGGTCGTCTTAGTCTTGGTTCGAATCCAGGTAGCCCAACATTTCGGAGGTAAAACCTCTATCTGACAAAGTCCAATTAGAGCGAAAGCCAAGCATCTCCCCCAAGGTGTTTGGCTTTCGCTCTTTCTTATTATGCCAGTAATTCTGCATTTCGTTAATACTATTTAGCCCAACCCGTCAACGTGGCACTGCCTTATCGTCGCGGTAAAGCCATAAACATTTGGGAAGAGTATGGGAAAAATACTGAAATAACACCTCTTTTCCACCTTGCCTTTATATCGTGATATGTATCACTAATAAGCCTGTGCATCTCTTTAATTATAAATGTATTGAGGCATACATTTGTAAGTCTTTACGGCCCAGAAAGGGATGGGGGCGAGAAATGGCAGTGAGACCCGTGTTTATCGTGG
>JAJPYT010000021.1 GCA_021204845.1 Prevotellaceae bacterium
GGCAAAGCCCTCATCGAAGATAAACTCTATGAAGCTCATTTTGACACACCCCCTAACTAAGGGGATGTCAAAAAGCTTGGTCACCACACAAACAGAGGCTAATCACTGCACAAATTCATGCGCGTCAGTGCGGAGATTGCGGTGCAGTGGTGCGGTGATTTTACTTCCCTGTGGCGTAAAGCTCAGTGCTGAGGTAGCGCTCGCCCGTGTCGGGGAGGAGAACTACTATGCGTTTTCCCTCGTTTTCGGGGCGCAGGGCAAGCTTTATGGCGGCAGAGGCGGCGGCACCGCTGGAAATGCCTACCAAGAGACCTTCGTACTGCGCCAGTTCACGACCTGTGAGAAGAGCATCTTCGTTCTCTATGGTGACTACCTCATCCACAACGCTTGCGTCGTAGGTGGCAGGCACGAAACCTGCGCCTATACCTTGTATCTTGTGAGCTCCTGCCTGTCCCCCACTCAATACGGGGCTGCTGGCAGGCTCAACTGCCACTATCTTCACCTGCGGGTTATGAGCCTTAAGAGCGCGACCTACTCCAGAAACAGTGCCTCCTGTGCCAGCCCCAGCAACAAAGATGTCCACTTTTCCCTCGGTGTCTGCCCATATCTCCTGCCCTGTTGTGCGCTCGTGAGCGGCTGGATTGGCTGGATTCACAAACTGCCCCATTATGAGGGCTCCCTCTGTCTGCGCCTTCAGCTCATCGGCTTTCTCAATAGCCCCCTTCATGCCTCTGGCTCCTGAGGTAAGCACAAGCTCAGCTCCTGCCGCCTTCAAGAGGCTCTGCCGCTCGTGGCTCATGCTGTCGGGCATCACTATCACAGCCCTGTAACCTTTCAGGCGGGCTATCCACGCAAGCCCTACGCCAGTATTTCCGCTCGTTGGCTCTATTATCACGCTGCCTGGCTTAAGCAAGCCACGCTGCTCAGCGTCTTCTATCATGCTAAGCGCAATGCGGTCCTTAACGCTGCCACCAGGGTTGAAACACTCCAGTTTAGCCACAATTTCCGCCTTTGCCCCCTTGGCGGCAGCCAAGCGTCCCAAACTCAAGAGCGGTGTTCCGCCCACCAGCTCAGTCAGATTCCTATAAATTCTTTCCATAGCGTTTTGTGTTTATTTGGTTTTCTGTGCGCAAAGTTATGCATTCAGCTAACTCATTCCAAGTAGTGTGCATATCTAAAGAAAAATATTCTCATACTTAACCTTTCTATAGAAAAAGAAGTAAGAATAAGAGGCACTATTGCTTTTTCTTTATGAAGTTCATGAACCTCACACTGCTCAACAACGTGCCGTTGGAAGTGAATATATCTATGTTCCAAACGTGAGTGGTGCGCCCTATATGGATAGGTGTGGCTATGGCTCGCACGGAATCCCCGTCGAAAGCGCTGCTCACGTGGTTGCAACTGGCTTGCGCCCCTACCGCCACCTTCCCTTCCTCTATGTTCATGTAGCTGCCCACTCCTGCCACAGTCTCGGCAAGAGCCAAGGTTGCCCCGCCGTGCAGAATGCCAAAGGGTTGGCGGGTGCGTTTGTCAACATTCATGGTCGCCTCCACTCTTTCGGGAGTTACCAGTTGATACTCAATGCCTAAAGTCTCTATGAGAGAGCCGCGATTAAAGTTGTTCAGCTCCTCCAGTGTCATTCCTTTTACGTTCATAATTAGGGTTTTTTATTTGAAAATAAGGGTTTTAAGTTATTAACATCGTCGTATTCGCCAGCTATCCAAAGCACATCACCAGACTGAATCTGATGAGTGGCACTTATCAGGGAGAGAGTGCCGTCCGCCTCTTCCTGCCCTATCACGAGGCAACGAAAATCCTCACGTATGCGGCTACTGCTTATTGGCATACCGCAAAAGACTGAGGCAGAGCCTACGGGCATGCGCTTTATCTGCATAATGCCACGACCAGAGCGCAATTCCTTGTCTACCTCCGCCTCCATAAGTCGCTGAAACTCACCTATAGAGGCATCGTCGCCCGCAACCTCTACCACATCGTGGGGAAAAAGCATGGTGTCGCCACCTGGTATGTTGAAACGCTCGCAATCACGAATTATCGCAGTGACAACAACCCCACTCTTCACTCCTACCGCCAATTGCGACAATGTCTTGCCAGCCCAAAGAGTGTGAGAGGGAAGGCGCAGCTGAGTGACGTGCAAATCACGGCTCTGCAATCGGCGCGCATAAGCCATCTGCTCACCTTCCTTCGGCAGAACCTCCTCACGACGTGTAAGGTTGAAAAGGAAAGTGGATTCCATTCGGGAACTTAACTTCTTAATATGAGATGACTTAAGAATAAGTATCACAACGAGAACCGAGAGAACCACATGGAGCTCCCACCAGAAGGGAGAAAGGTAGTTGAATATATAATAGACCACCAAAACAGCCACTACAAAGCGCAATACTTGCACAAGAGTGAAGAGAGCATGATTCCGCTTTCCCTGACGAGACACGGCAAGAGCCTGCGGACTCCCTACCCCACCCAGCACCAAAGGACGCAGGAATATGGAAAGCAAGAAGAACGTAAGAACGCCACAAACAGCATTGCCTGGCCAATGGGTGAAAAGACTGCGGCAAAGCAACAAGAGAGAGACAAACAAAAGTCGAATCACAGACATGCACAGTATGCCATAGACAACCGTATAAATCGCACAGGAGAGCAGAAAAGCTCGCCAGGCATGGCTGATGCCAAACGAAGGAGAAAAGATGCCAGAGAGCTTATCACGTACCTTTCCGTGAGTGCGTGAGGGGAGGCGCAACTTAGTGGCAAAAGAAATGGAGTAAGGAGTGATGAAAGTGGTGATTATACTTACTGCTACTATAGACGGATAGACAAAATCCTCAACCACACCAGAGGCAGCGCCCATAGAGGCGATGATAAAAGAAAACTCCCCTATCTGCACCAAAGAAAAACTGCTCTGCAATGCGTCTCGAAGCGAAGAGCCAGAAAGCAGGAAACTTATCAGACCAAATATTATGTTTCCCACAACCACCGTAACCACCAAAAGCAAGACAAACTGCCAGTGACTTATTATCTGGGAGGGCTGGACCATCATGCCGACCGACACGAAAAAGACTGCCCCGAAGAGGTCTTTTATTGAAGATATGGAACTGTCTATGCGTTCCGCCTCGAGAGTTTCCGCAAGTATACTTCCCATGACAAAAGCCCCAAGCTCAGCCCCATAACCGAGTTGGTGAGCTATAACGACCATAAGGAAGCAAAGACCCACACTAACTATCAGAAGCGTCTCCTTATTGATATAGACAGAATAGCGACGAAGCAGGGTGGGAATGAGCCAAATGCCAACCACAAACCAAAGCAAAAGAAAGAAAACAAGGCGGGCTATGATAAAGACCGCGTCGGCAGGATTGTATTCCATGCCGTTGGCAAACGAGGAAAGGAATGCCATAAGCACAATGGCTAAGATATCCTCAAGTATAAGAACAGCTATGACATGACCCGCAAACTGCTTGTTGCTCAAACCCATATCGGCGTATGCTTTGTAAATTATTGTAGTACTGGAAACACTTAGCATTCCGCCAAGGTAGAGACAATTAATAGAGTTGAAGTGTAATAATTTACCTACCGCACAGCCAAGAGCCATCATTCCGCACATAATGCAGATAGTAGTAAGTATAGGACTTAAGCCATTCTTAAGTATCTTTTTAAAGGAAAACTCCAGTCCGAGAGAGAACATTAGGAAGATGACCCCCAGCTCACTCCAGAGTTTCACCGAGGCTGTATCGCCAACCGTAAGAGTGTAAGGCATATAAGGACTGGCAAGAAAGCCCGCCACTATATAGCCGAGAACAAGGGGCTGGCGGAGTTTCTTGAACACAATAGTAACCACACCTGCCAATACGAGTATAAGGGCAAGGTCGTATATGAGCTTAGGCAGATCTGATTCCATTTGAATAATCTTCTATAAACCAGCCTTTCTGGATATTTCTAACATACGAGTAATCGGACGCAAAGCCTTTTCGGCAACAGACTGTTCTACCTCAACTACTGGACTTTCTGCAACAAGACAATCATATAACTTCTGGAGAGTGACAAGTTTCATGTAACTACATTCATTACAAGCGCATGTTGAATCTTCTGGAGGAGCAGGGATAAATGTCTTTTCGGGACATGACTTCTGCATCTGATGCAAAATGCCACTCTCGGTAGCTACTATAAATTCTGATGCCGAGTCTGCCTTACAGAACTTAAGAAGAGCCGCTGTGCTACCTATACAGTCCGCCAAATGAAGTATAGCCCCTTTACATTCAGGATGCACAAGTATTTTGGCATTTGAATATTGCTTCTTAAGTTTCAATATCTTTTCAAGAGAAAACTGCTCGTGAACATGGCAAGCACCTTCCCATAACAGCATGTTACGACCAGTCTTACTGTTTATATAATTACCAAGATTACGGTCAGGTCCGAATATGATAGGCGCGTCGGCAGGAAAAGTCTCCACTACCTGCAAGGCGTTGCCTGAAGTTACTACCACATCGGTGAGCGCCTTAACAGCAGCGGAGGTGTTGACATAACTAATAACCATATGATTAGGATGCTCTTTCACAAACTTTCCAAACTCATCGGCTGGACAACTTTCGGCCAAAGAGCAAGTTGCGGCAGGGTCAGGAATGAGAACTTTCTTATGCGGACAGAGTATCTTGCATGTCTCACCCATAAAATGAACTCCACACATAACTATTATATCTGCGTCTGTCTTAGCCGCCTTTTGAGCGAGAGCAAGCGAATCTCCTACAAAATCAGCCACATCCTGCACTTCAGGACGAGTATAGTAGTGTGCAAGCACTATAGCGTTCTTCTCCTTGCAGAGGTTGCGTATAGCCTCAGCCATATTT
>JAJPYT010000115.1 GCA_021204845.1 Prevotellaceae bacterium
TAGTAGCGCAGTTGGTAGCGTACCACGTTCGGGACGTGGGGGTCGGGAGTTCGAGTCTCCTCTATCCGACACTCGCTTTCGCCGCCACTCCTCCATGGGGGAGTGGCGCGGCGCATAGGCAAGGCGACTGAAACAATGAACAACACAAACAAGCCAGCATTATGAAGGACTTTAAGGACCTCACTATCGCAGTGGCGGGAACAGGCTACGTGGGCATGAGCATAGCCACGCTGCTCTCGCAGCATCATCGGGTAACGGCAGTGGACGTGATACCTGAAAAGGTAGATCTCATTAATAAAAGGGTCTCGCCCATCCGTGACGAGTATATAGAGAAGTATCTGCGCGAGAAGCAGCTGAACCTCACCGCCACGCTCGACGGCAGGGCGGCATACGCCGACGCTGATTTCGTGGTAATCTCCGCCCCCACGAACTACGACCCCGAGAAGAACTATTTCGACACGAGCCACGTGGAGGAAGTGATAGACCTTGTCTTGGAGGTTAACCCGAACGCTACCATGGTCATAAAGAGCACCATCCCCGTGGGCTATTGCCGCAGTCTCTACGTCCGCTATGCCCGCCGCTTCCGGCAGGAAGGCACTGCGCGCAAGCTCCGTCTGCTTTTCTCCCCTGAGTTCCTGCGTGAGAGCCAGGCCCTCTACGACAATCTATTCCCCAGCCGCATAATAGTTGGTTACCCGAAGCATATCGAGGGCTTTGACGAGGAGAACGAGGCCATCTCCTCCATCATGGGCAATGACCTTGAGGAGGCTGCCCACACTTTTGCCCGTCTCTTGCAGGAGGGGGCTGAGAAGCAGGACATTCCCACCCTATTCATGGGTCTGAAAGAGGCTGAGGCGGTAAAGCTTTTTGCCAACACTTATCTTGCCCTGCGTGTCAGCTACTTCAACGAGCTTGACACCTATGCCGAGGTAAAGGGTCTTGACACCAGCGCTATCATCCAAGGCATAGGTCTCGACCCCCGCATAGGCACGCACTATAACAATCCCAGCTTCGGCTACGGGGGCTATTGCTTGCCCAAGGACTCTAAGCAGCTGCTTGCCAACTATCAGGATGTGCCGCAAAACATGATGACAGCCATAGTGGAGAGCAACCGCACGCGCAAGGACTTCATAGCCGACCAGGTGCTGAAGAAGGCAGGTTGGTATGCCTATTCTACCGCCAACTCCTATCCCGCTGACCCCTCGCACAAAGAGGGCAGCTGCGTTGTGGGGGTATATCGCCTGACAATGAAATCCAACAGCGACAACTTCCGCCAGTCTGCCATTCAGGGCATAATGAAGCGCATAAAGGCCAAGGGCGCGCAGGTAATCATCTATGAGCCTACCATGCCCGACGGAGCCACATTCTTTGGCAGCCGCGTGGTCAACGACCTTCAAGCTTTCAAGGCAGAAAGCCAGGCCATAATAGCCAATCGTTACGATCCCGTACTCGATGATGTTAGCGAAAAAGTATATACTCGTGACATCTTCAGGAGAGACTAAATCACTGACATCTGCAATTTGAGACGCTTAACGTGAGGATTTTCAAATATTTTATGTAACTTTGCGCCGAATTAAAAGTTAACGACACAGAAAGCAGTGACTATTCAAGACGCCAGCATTCGCCTGCGCGACATAATAATATCGGGATTTTGCCTTATCCTGTTCTCGCCACTGGCGCTCATTCTTGCGTGCCTGATTAAGAAGGAGGACGGGGGCACGGTGCTGTTCCGCCAAGAGCGCATAGGCAAGGGGGGCAAGCCCTTCTTCATTCTGAAGATGCGCTCCATGCGTATGGATGCCGAGAAGGATGGGCCTCAGCTCTCCAACGACAGCGAAAACGACCCTCGTCTCACCAAGATCGGGCGTTTCATGCGTTCCCACCATCTCGATGAGTTGCCGCAGCTCTGGAACGTTTTCCGAGGCGACATGGCGTTCATAGGTTACCGTCCGGAGCGTAAGTTCTTCATAGACCAGATAATGAAGATTGACAGCCGTTACGAGCTTCTCTATCAGATACGTCCTGGTGTTACCAGCTACGCCACCCTCTACAACGGCTACACCGACACGATGGAGAAGATGCTCCGCCGCCTTGAGCTCGACCTCTACTATCTCGAGCACCGCTCCTGGTGGTTCGATTGTAAGGTACTCTTCCTCACCTTCGTTAATATAGTGTTCGGTAAGCGCTTCTAAGTTTGTTCCGCCTAAATATACGTGCCTTCAATTCAGAATGGCATGGGCTACTACATAACAGCATCGCTGCAGTATGCTTCGGGATACACGATATGATATTCGCTTTTTAAGAAGCTCTTGTCGAATATGCAAAACTGGATTGCAGGGCGTATATCAATGAAAGCATTGTTCTTATCGTTGAAATAGTATCTAAAGTCACTATTCTTCAGGTATAGACGGATTTACTTTTATCTGATAGTTTTGCGATACTTGTTCTCTCAAATTCCCAATGAACATTCCAACTTCTATACCATACGCAAATTCTTTATGTATGGTTGCCCAGTCCTTTCTTCTTTGTTGTTCTGAAGAGTTATCGTAATACTCCAGAAGTTCCTCTGCCAAGCTTCTCATGTTCTTTGTTCTATCACCATTCTTTGCAAAATTACGAATTTTATCTCAATCCGAATAGACTATCAATAGAAAAATTAGGAAATCTATAGAATTGACGCTAATCCAAGCCTTGTTTTCAAGGACTCTCTTCTTGTTTCACGATCTTAGATTGCAGTTGGAGACGTTGAGTACCAATGCTGGGAAGCCCTGTTTCTCGCCCTTTTTTATGCCCGGCAATCCATTCCCTTTCCGCCCCTCGTAAAAAAATTATTACCCGAACAAGCGTTTTTGTTGGGGATAAAGTGTGTTATTCCCCGCTTTTTCCTTAACTTTGCACCTGCATACAGAGCGCTCCCGCGAGGGAGGCGGTTCTGTTGAAGAGAGCAGTCGAAGAAAGCGTCCATTAAAACATATAATATATTGGAACTGCTTATGTGGGGGAAAGAACCTGATTCGACCCCAACTTTCGAGGTGAACGAGTGTAACTGCTTGATAGGCACGTCCTTGTGCCACCATGCAGGATTCATAGGAATGCCCTAAACAATAGATATGAAAGACCTTAAAACTACCGAAAGCGCCTCTTGGTACGTGATGCGTGACCTCCGGCGCCCAAATACTAAAAGGCCCGCCTACCTCCAGCTTCAGGAGGCAGGAGTCAGCGTTTTTACCCCCATGACCAATAAAATGTACGTGCGTCAGGGCGTGCGCCACTTCGTGCAGGTTCCTGTCATGCTGGACCTCCTCTTTGTCCACGACACGCGAGCCCATCTCGACCACGTGCTCTCCCGCATAGCCTTGCTACAGTATCGTTGGCAGCGAGGCACCTATCGCCAGGCCATCACTGTGCCGGAGGCAGATATGCAGCGCTTCATCACTGCCGTCACTTCCACTCCGGCAGTCTCCTATTACAGACCCGACGAGATAATTCCCTCAATGTACGGAAGAATGATACGCATCATAGGTGGTCCCCTCGACGGTTTCGAAGTCCCCCTGCTGAAGCGTCGTGGCACACGTAACAAGCGCATTATCGTGCAGATCGACTCTTTCCTCACCGCCACGGTGGAGGTGGAGCCGGAATATATCCAACTGCTTTAAATGGAAAGGCATATACCATGGTAGATCAAGAAATACTCACAGCAGCCAGCAATTATGCGGCTCTCGATGCCCGCCTCCGTGCCGATGGGGTGAAGCGTCTGCTGCTCGTCTGTGGCAAGTCCATAGAACATCTCGCCCTTTGGCCCTATTTCCAGGCTCTGCCCCAGCGCCTCGGCATAGCAGTTGAGCGTTTCTCCGCTTTCAGTCCCAACCCCACTTACGAATCAGCCCTCGCTGGAGTCCGTCAATATCGCCAGACCCACTGCGATGCCATTGTGGCTGTGGGCGGCGGCAGCGCCATGGACGTGGCAAAGTGCATCAAGCTCTATTCCTCCATGCCCGAGGGCTGCGACTACATCAACCAGCCCATCGAGCCTAACAACATCCGTCTCATAGCTGTTCCCACCACTGCGGGCACAGGCAGCGAGGCAACCCGCTACGCTATCATAAACTATCGGGGAGAGAAGTACTCCGTCACACACGACAGTTGCATCCCTTCGGTTGTCCTCTTCGACCCTTCGGCTCTCTCCACCCTTCCGCTCTATCAGCGCCAGGTCACCATGCTCGATGCCCTCTGTCACGCCATAGAGTCCTATTGGTCAGTGAATTCCAATGCGCAGAGCCAGAGCTATGCCCAAGAGGCTATCCGGCAGATTTTCGCCAATCTCGACGCATATCTGCGTAACGATTCCGAGGGGAATGCCGGTATGTTGGCAGCCTCCAACATAGCTGGTAAGGCCATCAACATCACCCAGACCACCGCTGGTCACGCCATGTCCTACAAACTCACGGGTCTTTACGGTCTTGCTCATGGTCACGCTGTTGCTCTCTGTGTCGATGCCCTTTGGCCCTATATGTTAGCTAATCTTGACCAGTGTACCGACCCTCGTGGAGAGTCCCATCTCCGTGATATCTTTGCTCGCATAGCCTCCGCCATGGGCTGTCCCACTCCCGAGGCTGCCATGCAGAAGTTCCGTCAGCTCGTCAGCTCCTTCTCCCTTGAGCGTCCCAAAGCCACCGGGCAAGACCACGACATACTAAAAGTCTCCGTCAACCCTGGCCGTCTGAAGAATCATCCCGTCCGCCTCGACGAGTCCACCATCTCCGCCCTCTACCACCAAATCCTTAGGTGAGCGAGGGCGATAGG
>JAJPYT010000010.1 GCA_021204845.1 Prevotellaceae bacterium
CGTCTGCCGTCTCGCCTTCTGCAATAGCCTCTGTTGCCATTATGTCTGAACTTTCTATTTTAATCTCTTTGTCCAATGTGATAGTGCCTTTTCCAGTTATATCGTCGAACAGCCAAACATTGTCCGCAGTTCCAGAGAATGTGAAGCCTGTGACTGTTACCTCGTTCGTGGTTGAGCTGTAATTATCCTCATATAACTTCACTTTTGCCCACACCTTGCCCACAAGACGGGTGAGCTTAACGGATATCGTTTGTGTGTAGGAGTAGTTCTCCGTCACAGTCACGGTCGCCTTTCCGCTCATGGGGATGTATTTATGGTTGGCTATATCCACCTTTGATGCCGGGTCGTCGACTAAGAATTGTAAATCCTCGTTTGATATGTTTCCACCTTCTTCCTTAGCCATCAGTTTGTCCCAGTTTTCACTCCCGACGTTATCCCAGTTGGCGAAGGCGTAGATAGTCTTTGTTCCTGCGGAAAGAATTTCTATGTCAGACCTGTATTCTTCGAGATTTCCTCCATCTGCCTCCGTGCCGCTCAGGTCTGGCTGTATCTTCATCTCTATCTTGTTGTTTGAGTCTACTATAAAGACGCAGAGAGTGTTGATTAGTTCCCCGTCTTCAGGGGCTGAGGAAACATTGGTGTTGGCGCGTGTGGCGTTCAGGTCGCCTATCTCGCCTACTGAGATGTGGACGCTCACTGAGGCTTCTCCATCACCGTTAGATGAGGCTATCTCCTCCTCTCCGTCCTTGCACGAGAGCAGCAGGGAGCTTGCCAGCAGTGGCAGCGCCGCGAGAGCCATACATAGCCACTTGTCTCGTCTGTAGTTCAAGCTTTTACGCTTCACTTCCATATTCCTTTCAGTTTAAAAGTCTACTGTTTCGTTGTGAGTAGAATCATATACCCAGTCCTCAACTTCCACGTCCACTTGTATTCCCTCTTGTGGTATGTCTCCCCCTATGGTTGAGACAGCTTCCACAGTCAGCTTGTATATGTTGTTCCGCACTATCGCGTATTCCATCACTCCGTTAGTCATACTATCCCCGTTATTGCAGTGGCGTATCCACCAGGTGTAGTAGCACTGCCCCTTCTCGTAGGTGCTTACAGCGTTGTATGTCAACGCTGCCAAAGCAGCTCGGGTAGAGGAGTAAATGCTTTCAGTACCTGTAAATTTGTCAAGCGAGACCGAGCCCTTGTCACACTTGTAACCGCAAACCTCACCCATATAGTCATCCCAAGTGATTGCGAAAGAACTCAAACTTTCGGTAGTCCCTTTATTATTCACAAGCCATTTGAGATATGCCTTATAGCCCGTGGGGTCATCGTCTCGCAACGTTTCTGCAAACTTGGAAACATCATCCCAACTGCTAAAGTATTCTGTCGTATTATCGAATTTGTCCGTAGTGAATTTTGGGCCGTCTCCCGAAGCAGGATAAGCCGCAGCCATCATATCCTCTGCAGTTGCGTAGAGTGTCTCGTTCCATTTAAAGAACGTGCCAGGAGCTTCATCTTCGCTTGCATCTCCATAATCATACGTATTATAAAAGCTTGCCACCACAGTCCCACTCTTAGGATAGAACACCGCCCCGAACACAGCGCCAGTGGCGTATTCTTTGCTCGTATATTCCGCGTAGGTGGTATTCTCCAGAGTGTAGCCTATGCGGTTCCATGTCTCTCCATCATCGTCATAGATCGGATCTCCCTCTTTCACGAGCTTCTCCCAATACGAGGGATCCTCCTGGTCGTCGGTGGAGGCTTTGCCAGGATAGGGGGTGCCGTAAGTCAAACCATCTACTGTTCCGCCAGTCTTATAGTTTGTCCACGGGTCTATCACATAGTTCGTGGCGGTGTTCTCGTTATCGCCTATTTCTTCCTTCCCGAGGTAGGTTGTTCCATTCGTGATGTCGTAAACCCGTTTCAGCAGATAGCTCCCCGAGGTAAGGTTGTTAACCAGAACAGCGCCTGTTATTTTCACTGTCGCCCCTTCATAGTAGTTTCCATCGTCTATTGTGAAAGTGCCGTCGTTATAGCATCGATAGTCCACCCTCGCAGCCATGCGCTCAACATCTACCGAGACAACGGCGGGGTTGGCTTTTGTGTCGTTGTAGCTATGAAAGGTTACTGTCTCGTCGCCTTTCTCCGATGTCATCAGAAATTTGGAGTATGAGCCGTCGCTTTCAGTCCATGCGGCCGTCTCAACGAAATCCCTCACTTCCGACAAAGTCCTTAGAGTCGAGAGAGAGCTGTCGGGATTCGCCACTGCTATCACGTGGTATTCTTTTTCGAGTGAAAGACCGCTTACATCCTTAGCCACTGATATAGCGTAAGTGTCATCTTCCGACATGTTGACTATCTCACCCTCATGGAATGTTATTGAAGTCACGGGAATAGTACCAGCGTTTTCATCATTCACTCCCGTCTCGCTTTCGTAGAGAAACACCGCCGCGGAGGTGATGGCATTCTCGTTTGGCGTCTGCCCAGCCTCCTCGCCGTCGCCTGTGTCACCGCCTTTCGGGTCGGAGGCAGCTCTGGTGGAAGAACTTTCTTGCGTGTTGAAGTCTATTTGCAGGTAAACGGACGGGGTCACGGAGGCGGTCGGGCCGCTGGGCTCGGCAAACTCCATGTCATACGAACAGGCGGTGCAGAGCAGCATGGAGCTCAGCACTGTCAATGCGTCAGTCAAGAACCTGTTCATCTTCCTTAGTGGGCTTTATATCATGGACGCGTCGTTTATGCGCACCACCCAGTCGTTAATCACTATCCGCGTGCTTATCCACGTGTCGGAGGCGTCGAGGAAGAAGAGCATAGTCCACTCGCTCTGGCGGTCCAGGAACTCCTGGCTCCCCATCTTGCTGTAGGCCTCGCTCTTCATCAGCAGCAGGTAGTTTATCAGCGGGATGTTTATCACTTCCTCCCCGTCCGCGGCGCGTCGCACTGTCAGCCGTGGCGAGTTCCCCGTCGCAAGGCGTGAGCAAGACAGCTCCGCGTATGCCACCGTCACCACGTCGTCGTCCTCGTCGCCTTCCACGTCGTCAGCCCTCGTGCCTGTCGACTGCTGCCCCGTCGCCCAGGGCAGATAGGTCACCGTGCCGTTGGGGATGAGGCTGTTGTCGCAGGCGAAGAGCGTGTTGTCGTCGGTTATGGCGAATGTGAAGTCGTCGGGCGACTCGGGCTCGCCGCTTAGCTGCTCCAGCATCACGCGCACGTTGTTCGTGTTCTTCATCATGTACACCGTCCCCTCGTCGTAGGTGGCGGTGCCTTCTGTCACGGTCATGTCTAAGTCGCCGAAGTAGAAGCCGTGCAGCTCCTCGTCGCTTGTGTCGCCGCTCCGCCTCAGCCGCGTTTGCAGCGAGGCGAGGGTAGAGCCTTGCGTTGGCTCGCTCACGGGGGCGAACGACGCCTTGTCGCAAGCCATGCCGCCGTATGCCACGAAGTGATAATCACCAGGTTCTAAGTCAAGCGTCATGCGGTAGCTGCCGCTGGCGAGCGCCTCGCCGGTCTCGGTGCGGCTTGTCACGAAGTTTCCCTCCCCGTCATACACATACAGGGTGAGGCAGTCCACTTTCTTCGGGAACGCGTCCGCGTACTCCATGTTATAGTCATACACGAAGTGCAGCGATACTCCCTGCGGGCAGGCGTCGAGGTCGTCGTATATGCTCTCACACGAGGGGCAGGCGAGAATCAGCAGGGCGGCGGCAACTGCCGCCCCGCTGATCTTGAGTGTTATTTTCTTTCTCATCATTTGCTTTCCGAAGAATTGGATCGTCTTCTTTATCCTTTTGGCTTAGAATGTGATGTCGTTAACGCGTACTACCCAAGGCAGTATCTGTACCTCAAGCTTGAAGTAATACTTCAGTTCCTCGTCTGGCTCGTCCGGGTCTGGTCTGTCGGGGTCCGGATTGTCTGGATTGTCAGGATCGGGGTGACCGAACAGAGCTATGTCCGTGACGCTGAGCTTATACACGTTGTTGCGAACCACACCAAACTTCATGGGACCCATGACCCCTTCCTTGCCATTGTCGTTGTGGCGGTTCCAGTAGTAGTAATAAACCTCATATTCACCATCATCGTTAGGAGCGTACCCTGTGAAGCCGGCATCTGCCAGTGCTTGTACTTTAGAAATGCCTTCGTTCTCTTTCTCTGTTATTTCTTCCAAAGCGACAGCGACAGAGCGGCAGAAGCTTTCGCCATAACTATCATACTTACCTTCCTCATTCTCTGCAATTTCCTCAACTCTGCTCCATGTGCCCAACAAGTAGTTCTCATAGACATAGATGATTCCGTCTTCATCATCCTCACGAATGAGGTTTGCTTTCAATTCTTCATCAGTAATATTGATCAAACCCTTGAACACGATACCAGTGGATATGCCGTTCTTCTGGTTCTTAACTGCTGCGGGGATAGTATTCTCTGTCGCATAGCGCCAGATATGATAATCACCATAAGTGTTACCAGAGTTCCAGCTGTTGTCGTTATCAGAATCTTCAAGATCTGATAACTTTGTCCAATCTAAGCCAGCCAAAGTCGGATTCCCTTCTGTGCCAAACATGTAATACTCGAAGTTGGCAGACATGTCCTCGCCTCCATAATTCTCCTTATCATTTGCATCAGTATCAACCACATAATTGCCTGTCTCATCTGCACTGCTATACCATTCCGTTCCGCAGTATGCGAAGTCATCGCCTGTAGAAGTTCCATCCTTAGACACGCGGCGCAGATAGTAGAAGCTATTGCTGAG
>JAJPYT010000196.1 GCA_021204845.1 Prevotellaceae bacterium
GGCAGGACACCCCGCCTGACCTGGGGGCAGGCACAAAAAAAAGACCAGCCGCGGCATCACGCCGAGGCTGACCTCATTACTTAATTATTTTATTATGATTGAACTACTCTCCCCAGTAAGAGGAGCCGTCGTTCCAACTGCTCTGTCCCTTGTCCAGGCATTCTACGCTGCCGTCAGCGCTCGTGCCCGTGGTGGACAGGGACACCATCTGCTCCAGTTCAGTCTCTACAACCTCGATGGAGGGCTTAATGTATGTCTTCATTGTCTTATCGTGTTAAATGGTTATTACTTAATGACTACCTTCTTGCCACCCTTGATGTAGATGCCCGTCGTGGCGTTGCTAACCTTGCGGCCAGAGAGGTCGTAGATAGCCTCAGCGTCCGCATTGTTAGCCTCAACGCCCGTGATAGCCGTTGCGCTGTTGCCGTTCGGGAAGTAGACCACTGCGGGAGCGTCGCTCTCACTCGAGCTTACGGTCAGGTAGCAGTGGTTCGGCTCGAGGGTGATGTCGCCTGTGTTGACGAGGTAGAACGCCAAGCCGTCTTCGTCCTCCTGGTTCTGTAGGACGTAGTTGGTCTTGTCAACGGTCGTGCTCTCGTACACGCCAGTCAGCCAGCCCGAGGTGTTGGAGTAGGTGTTAAACGTCCTCTCTGTTACACGGAACTTGTAAGTATCCTCCGTACCGCTTACGATGTAAGGAGTGTTCTCCGTAATGTCTTCTGCCGCAACCTCAGCAAGCTTCAGCGTGTCGCCCGTTTCATAAGCGTTAGTGGAGTAGAACGTCAAACCGTCTATCTCATCCTCTGTCGGAGCGAACGGGAGCACCAGCGTGCCGTACTCGTCCTGCAGCGTCCACTCTATCGTGTCTGCGTTAACCAGTGCGAGGTCGCTCTTCGTGTCGTCTTCGTTCGTGAAGAGAGCGTGGTTGTGGTCAACGCCCTTGTTGATGCCAAGGTTATAGCCTGCCTCAGTGTTGTACAGCTTCCAGCAACCTTCAGTCGTGGTTACCTTCACCACAACGACAAGGGCACTATCCTCTACTGTAGAGGTGCGTATCTGACTTGTTGAGCCGCTCGAGCTAAGTGCTTTGTTAGTGCAGAGGTAGTGGAACGTCTTGTTTTCGTCTCCGAAGCTTATCGTGTAGGCGTTAACAAGAGCGTTCTCATCATCTTCCTCGTACTCTACAGGAGTGAAGGTGAACACCTGGTCGGGACGGTTGTTGTTAGGCACAGCGGTGAACTGCAAGCTATAGCCACCCTCAGTGCTCGAGTTAGTGGAGAACTGAACAGCCTTGCCCTGCACTACGGCAGGATCTTCACCGTTTTCAGCAATGCTCGGGTCAGTGTCGAGCATAATGATGTGGAAGGTCCCAGGCGCAGGCTCGTTCAGCTTGGCGTTTGCGAGATCCTCTAATGCCTCGTTAAGTGCGTCAGTAGCTGCCTGTATCTCATCGCTACTGCTTTCGTCTGTTATCGCCTGGGCTGCCGTGAGGGCTTCGTTAACGCTCTCAACGTAGCTTGTCGGGATCTGGAAGGCCTGGTCGCCCACGTTGGCAAGGGAAGCAAGGGTAGCCTCGGCTTCCTCGATAGCCTCAGCCAGGTCGGTAAGAAGGGTGGAGAAGACAATTACCGACGGGGCGGTCTCGCCCTCCGCAGCGGTATACGTCAGGTAGCAGTTGTAAGCTTCCAACGAAGTCTCGTCGTCTTCGCCCACTGGGTAGAAGGCGAAGACATCGTCACCTTGGTCATCGGTTTGCGACTGCAATACATACAGTCCCGCAGTAACTTTCTCTATCTCCTCGAACGTGCCGGTAAGCAGGTCGCTTGTCACTGTCGTGTCGTCTCCGTAGTACGTGCCGTAGCCCTTGAAGGTGACAGTAGTCTCAGCATCAGGATCATCGTCAGTATCAACGCTATACTTAAGGATGTACGGGGTGTTTGCGGTTATCTTATCCACTGCGCCTGAGAGGACTATTGAGCATTCGTCGTCCGCTGTGGTGGTGGCGAAGCTTGGATAAGCCTTCATTCCCTCGGGCAGCTCAGCCGCGAAGGGCAGCATAGCGGCAGCGTAGCCGTTAGCGAAGTCGTAGGTAACGGTAGCCTCCTCGGCAAGCGTGAACTCGATGTTGGTGGCGGAGTTATCGGTATAGAAGCCGCTGCCGTTGTTGTTGTTGCCAACGTATGCTTTCGCCTCGCTGTTGTAGATGTGCCAGATGTTCTCCGTCGTAGCGTCTGCGCTTATCACGAAGGTGAAGGCGAGACTTGCGTCAGTGGTGGTGCGTATCTGCTTACTATCACCGCCGGAAATAATATCCTTGCCAAGACCAAGGTAATAAGTCTCACCGTCCGTGCCTGTGTAGCTTATGGTGTAGCCGTTAAGGGTATCGTCAACCGGAGTGAAGATGAACGCCTGTCCGTTGTACTCCTTGTCTGCCTGGCCGAAGCTAACCTCATTACCATGGAAAGTGGCTGGTGTATTGTTCCAGCTCTTATCGCTGTTCTTTAGCGTGATCTTGTAGCGGTTGCCTTCGTCAGGCTCTGTCAGCGCGTAGGTGTCGAAGCCTGCGGTGAAAGCGTAAGCGGATGTCCTCAGTGCCAAGATAGCGGCATAGATCGTCTCGCCATCGGCATCGTTTGCCAACTCTTCAGCCGCTGAAATCGCTGTGTTGACGGCGGCAACCTCTGCTGTAGTGGTCGGGATCTTGAACGCATTGTCTTCGCTATCGTCGTTTGCCACGTTCACGAGGGCAGCCTTAGCCTCCTCCAGCGGTTCCGTCAGGTCAGAAGCCTCGCAGTCAGTCTGCTCTATCTCATAGAGCTGGAAGCCGTCGAAGCTTGCGCTTGGGCACCAGGAGCAGCGTATGCCCACATAGTCTGTGGTGGCTACGAAGACGTACTCTGTCGTCGTCCAATCCTCACCGGTACCGGCAGTCCACTTTAGGTTCACTATCTCATCGCCCTCGGTAGTGGCATCAGTCATCTTATAGAGACCTTGGTATTTTGCGTCGCTTGGTGTAGTGCCGCCTGCGTGGCCTATAAAGAGGTACATCTTGCCTCCCTCCACCTTGATAGCCTGGCTTGGGCTGCCCGCGGAACCCGTAGCGGTGTAATCAGTATTGCCGTTCTTGGCAGGGCAAGTGAGGTAAGCCCCGCTGTTGAAGCCGCCGGTCGAGGTTATCGTCACCTGACCAGAACCACCTGCCTTGAGCGCGTCGGTGTAGCCGTTGCCTGCCGTCCAGCCAGTAACGACACCGTCGCTGACCATGTTGAAGCCTCCGTTGACAACCATGTTGCCGCTAACCACGTTGTAAGTGTGGTTGTCAGTATCAGTGTACGTGTCTCCTTCGCTGTACTCGTCGTCAGCGACCGCCACCTCGCAGAGCTCGAAGTCGTATAAGCTTTGGTTAGGCATCCAAGCGAAGTTACCTACAAAGTACAAGTCAGTAACATTCTCAATAGACGTAAGCACGTCGGAAGGTGTGAACACTCCCTCGATGGTGGTCAACCCAGTCGTTTCGTCTTTAGCACTCGTAGTGGTAACCGCCGTGGCGCTATAAGTATTCGCATAAGTGTTGAGCTCGAAAGTGGGGCTGCCACCAGTGAGGGTGCAGCTGAAGTAGTAGGTCTTGTCCTTGTCTATCGCCCATGCGTTTGTCACTGTGCCGGAGGTTCTCGAACCTGTTTCTTTAAGAATGTTGAGGTGATACCCGTTATCATCCTGAAGGACGGAGAAGTCGTTCCAAGAGATGGGTGACAGGTAATTGTCTTTACTTCCGCCGCTTCATTCTTTTAATCGGGTACGCCTGTCTCATACGTATAGCAGGCGATGCCGTAGCGGAAGGAGGGGTTGGGGATGAGGTTGGCGCCTACCTTCTGATAGAGCGTGGTCTCCTCATTGCCGTCTTCGTCTGTGGTAGTCCTCTTAACCACGTCGCCGCTTGCAGTGCCTTTTGCTTGGATTTCCTCGGCGAGCGTCTTGGTGGCAGAGACGATCTCATCAGCGGTTGCTTCAGCACTCTCGTACGTCTCGCCAGCGTCCTCTGTGTCAATGCCAAGCTCCGAGGCGTCGGTCAGCGCGTTGAGCAGGAACTCACGGGAGACGTTGGCAGCCACAGCCGCCTGGTAAGCGTCATAGTCATCGGAGGAGATGAGCAGCCACTGCCCGTTCTCGGCATTCGTTTCAAGATTTACATTAATGGCTATCTCCGTGCTGCCTTCCTCATAGCCAAGGTAACCGATGGTCACATTGTTAGTCTCGTCCGTAGCCTTGCTCTTGATGCTATAGACATTGGAGCCTTCCGAAGTCTCAGTGATCTCGAAATAATACGCACCGTTACTGCTTTCACTAATTTTCGTACCATCATACCAGAAGTGAGCGCCGAACGCAGTGTTGTAGTCGTAGTAAAGGTACTTATTGCTATCGTAACAGATGGTATAATTACCATCGGTTGTAGCAGTTAAGGCAACCAACAAGCCAGTAGAGCCGAGGGAAGCCTCCGTTCCGTAGTCGTTGCCATTAACGTAGAACATGCCGGCTCCGACGTTGTAGAGGTAGTAGCTTGAGCCACTTTCCAGCGTCTGCCCCGTGAGGGTGAGCGCGGAAAGCGTGGGAGCTGTCCAAGAAACATCTTGGGCATAGATAGGCAAGGCGAGCCCCAGGCAAGCCATTGCCACGAACATAGATAAGCGTTTCATCATAATAGATAAATCAGTTAGAGATTG
>JAJPYT010000020.1 GCA_021204845.1 Prevotellaceae bacterium
CATCGATACCCTGCCTCACGGCATTTTGCTCTGGCGCAGTCTCACGCAGTGGATGGGCGGTCTGGGAATAGTGGTCTTCTCATTTGCCCTTATCCCCGTGGCCGGAATGAAGAACGCTAACATCTATCAGGCGGAGGCGACAGGCATAAGCCTCGACAGGCTGAAGCCAAAAATCAGCGCCACTGCCCGCCGTCTGCTGCTTATATATTTCTTTCTCACAGCCACTTGTTCCCTGATGTACTGGCTGGGTCCCATGGACTTTTTCGACGCTGTGAACCATGGAATGGCGACCCTTGCCACCGGAGGCTACGGCACCCACTCCGCCAGTCTTGGCTACTTCCATTCGGCTTACGTGGAGTATGTGGCAGCCTTTTTCATGTTTCTGGCGAGCGTGAACTTCTCGCTTTACTATTACATGACCATCCGTCGCATGCGCACCTTCTTCCGTAACGAGGAGCTGCGGGTTTTCCTTTACATATTTGTGACTTCGGTAGTGCTGTTTTGTCTGCTGTTTTTCTTCCTTTACCCGCAAGATGACGGCTCTGGCGCACAGCTGCCAAAGGGAGCGGCGGATGTGGTGCGCACATCGGTGTTCCACGTGGCGAGCATAATCAGCACCACTGGTTTCCAGGGAGAGTGTTTCGACTATGTGGCTTGGGGACCGGCTTTCTGGATGCTAAGCCTCCTGATTATGGCGGTAGGCTCGTGTGCCGGCAGCACAGCTGGCGGAATAAAGGTGGTGAGAGTGATTATTTTCGTGAAGGCTCTCGTCAATGAGTTCCTGCTCCATCTGCATCCCCACGCAGTGCTTAGCGTGAGAGTAAACGGCAGGGTTTTGAGCGACGAGAGAGTGCGCAGGGTCTTGTCGTTCATCATTCTTTACATGATATTGGTGGCTGTGGGCATTTTCGCCTTCACGCTCATGGGGGTGGACGTGGATTCCGCCTTTGGAGCTTGCATAAGCGCTCTCAGCAATATCGGTCCAGCTACGGGCATCTTCGGGCCAGCGTGCAACTTTGCCGACGCTCCGACAGTGGGCAAGTGGCTGCTCAGCCTTTACATGCTGGTGGGTCGTCTCGAGATTTTCACCGTGCTCTTCATCTTCATGCCCCGTGCCTGGAAACGGTGAGGCAAGAGGGCGAAAAGTGGCTTATTTCTGGTCGTAGGCGTGCTTTGGGTAGTCAACCGTGTAATGCAGCCCTCGGCTCTCCTTACGCTCAATGGCTTGGCGTGTAATAAGATAGCCCACGTTTATCATGTTACGTAGCTCGCAGATGTCCTTTGTGGCTTTCACGCGCTTGAAGAGTTCCTCGGTCTCCTCGTAAAGGAGGTCTAAGCGGGTCCAGGCTCGATGTAGGCGGAGGTCGCTACGCACGATGCCCACGTAGTTCGACATTATCTGGCCCACCTCGCGCACATCCTGCGCGATGAGCACCTTCTCCTCGTTGGTCATTGTTCCTTCGTCGTTCCACTCCGGCACCTGCTCATTGAAGCTATATTCCCCGATATGGGCTATGCTGTGCGCCGCTGCCTTGTCGGCATAAACCACCGCCTCCACCAGACTGTTGCTTGCAAGGCGGTTGCCTCCGTGCAGCCCGGTGCATGAGCATTCGCCCACGGCATAGAGCCTCTTAATGGAGGAGCAAGCGTCTTTGTCCACTTTTATTCCTCCGCACATATAGTGGGCGCTGGGGCAGACGGGTATCATTTGCTTGGTTATGTCAATGCCTATGCTCAGGCACTTCGCGTAAATATTGGGGAAGTGGCGCTTAGTCTCCTCGGCATCTTTGTGAGTAACGTCGAGGCACACGTGATTCAGTCCGTGTATCTTCATCTCGTGGTCTATCGCCCTCGATACTATGTCGCGCGGAGCCAGCGAGAGGCGTTTGTCATATTTGCCCATAAACTCCTCACCATTAGGCAGTTTCAGTATGCCGCCATAGCCACGCATAGCCTCTGTGATAAGGAAGGCGGGGTGAGTCTCGGCAGGGTTGTAGAGCACTGTTGGGTGGAACTGCACAAACTCCATGTCTTTCACCGTTCCCTTTGCCCGGTAGACCATCGCTATGCCGTCGCCAGTGGCTATGTTCGGGTTTGAGGTTGTGGCATAGACGGCTCCCGTGCCTCCTGTCGCCATAAGCGTCACGCGGCTTAGGAAAGTGTCTATTTTCTTCGTGTCGGGGTCCAGCACGTAAGCTCCGTAGCATTCGATGTCGGGCGTGCGGCGTGTCACCTCTATTCCCAAGTGGTGCTGTGTGATTATCTCCACCGCGAAGTGGTTTTCCAGCACGGTTATCTTCTTGTTGCGTCGCACAGCCTCCATCAGACCTCGCTGAATTTCCCAGCCTGTGTCGTCGGCATGGTGCAGTATGCGGAACTCGCTGTGCCCTCCCTCACGGTGGAGGTCGAATTCCCCTTTCTCGTTCTTGTCGAAGTTAACTCCCCATTTAACAAGGTCTTTTATGGCTGCGGGGGCGCACCGCACAACCTGCTCCACCGCCACGGGGTCGGAGATGTAGTCGCCCGCCACGATAGTGTCCTGAATATGCTTCTCGTAATTATCTAAGTCCAAGTTAGTTACAGCAGCTATGCCGCCTTGCGCCTTTGCCGTGTTTGCCTCGTCTAATGTGGTCTTGCACACAATAGCCACTTTCCAGTTTCCGGCTTGCGCCACCTTCAGGGCGTAGCTCATGCCAGCCACACCGCCGCCTATAATAAGGAAATCAAATTTGCGTATCATGCCTCTCTCCTTCCGCTTGTGTTTTAGTTTTGCGCAAAATTACAAAATTCTTCCTTTAGCCTCGTATCGGCAATTCCTTTTTTTCTTATCTTTGAGACATAAAACCATAACCGTTAAACACGTAGAAAGAGAAATGCGCAAGCGTAGACTCACGTTACTCGCCCTGCTCCTGTTGCTGGGGCTTCCACTTTGCGCGCAGAGTCGCAGGGGGCGCTTCTCAGCGCTCGTTCCCGACACGGTGCCTCTCTCGCTCAGTGGCGACTTTCAGCCCTCGGAGGCGGCTACCCCTACCCAAGAGGAAGAAGTCGTCTCAGAACGCGCGTTAGAGCCCGTTCTGACGGCTTTTGAGAGGTATAACATCAACAGTGTGCCTTTTGCCGACAGCTACACGTGGCAGGGTAGTTTGCAGCACTCTCTCGATTCGTTGAGCAACTTGCCTCTCTTTGAGACCTCGCAGTTGGGGCTCTATGTCTACGATGTGACCACTGGCGAGGACCTCTTTGCCGTGAACATGAGGCATCGCATGCGCCCCGCCAGTTGCGAGAAACTGGTGACTGCCGTTGCCGCACTCGAGTGCCTTGGTGGTAATTATCAGTTGCTCACGGACTTGTGTGTCTCTGGTGAGGTTGTTGGCGGTGTCTTGCAAGGCAACGTTTACGTGGTTGGGCGCATGGACCCTCTCCTTTCCCAGGGCGATGTCTACGCCATGGCGCGCGAGCTGAAGTCGCAGGGCATAGACAGCATAGCGGGTTCCGTTTTCACCGACCTCTCTTTCAAGGACACCGACGATTTGGGCTGGGGCTGGTGCTGGGACGACAAGTGGGGTCCGCTGCGCGTGCTCACGGTGGACGGCAAGGACAGGTTCGCAAGCGAGTTCCTCTCCGACCTCTCTTCGGTGGGCATCAGGGTCTCTTCTCATGATGTTTTCGTTTCCCTTTGCCCCTCGTCGGCAAGGCTCTTGCGTCAGTCGGGTCACACAATAGACCAGATTCTGCAGCGCATGATGAAGGAGTCTGACAACATTTTCGCCGAGAGTCTCTTCTACCATCTTGCCGCCTCGGGCGGGGCGAGGGGAGCAGGGCGCAAGCAGGCAGTGTCGCGCATAAACAGCGTTATCTCCTCCCGTTTGGGGCTTGACCCGTCAGCCTACCAGATAGCCGACGGCAGCGGTCTCTCGCTCTATAACTACGTCTCTCCGCAGCTGCTGGTGAAGCTCCTTGCCTACGCATGGAGGAACGAGACTCTCCGCAACCACCTTTATTCCGCCCTCCCCATAGCTGGCTACGACGGCACGCTAGTAAAGCGCATGAAGGGCACTCGTGCGCAGGGCAACGTACATGCCAAGACTGGCACAGTGGATGCCGTTTACAGCCTCGCTGGCTACGCCACCAACTCCGCAGGTCATCTGCTTGCCTTCTGCATTATCAATCAGGGAGTTGCATCCGCACGTCCTGCACGTGACTATCAGGATAAAGTTTGCCTCCAGCTCTGTCAGTAATTACCCTTTGATAAGTTAGTACCATAGTACCATTCCCTATATATATAATATAATGGTACTATGGTACTATCAAAATAATAATACATTTATATACTTGATATTAGTTAGTACCAAAGTACCATCTCCTATATATATAATACGATGGTACTATGGTACTAACTCTTTTCTATCTTGATAAGATAATCTCTTAACTTGATATCAAAGAGGCATGTGCCAAAATAGAATTGGGGTGTGTCACAATGAGATACATAGAGTTTATCTTCGATGAGGGCTTTGCCGTTCGCGAGCGGTACGAGCGCCAGAGGCGCTCCCCCATGATAGCCGCGGGCCTTTACGGCCTGCGGTAAAGAAACGAGTAAGGAGTGAGTGCCGAAGGTACTCTCCATTATTCCGTGGGTTTTTACCCACGGCAGAGGGTTGTAACCCTC
>JAJPYT010000005.1 GCA_021204845.1 Prevotellaceae bacterium
ACTGGATGAACTTCTGGAACTCCGTGTAGTTGCGCTGGTTGTTCACGTAGGAGCCTGTCACGGTGGCGACCAACCCGTCCAATATCTTATAGTCGGCGGAAATGGTGCCTGAGAAGTTCTGGGTCTTGTTGCTGACCGTTTGGTCCAAATCCAACCAAGCGATGGGGTTACCGTCGGAGATGGTGCCGTAGGTGCCGTCGTCATAACGGGCCACAATCCACGGGGCAATGACGTTCAACTGACGGATAATCTGGTCGGAATTGCCGCCTATATAACAAGAGGTGGGGTCGGCGTAGTCGTTGTGGATATAAGCCATGTTCACGCGCGTGGTCAAGCGCGAGTTGATCTTGATGTCCAAGTTAGTACGGAAGTTGAACTGTTCGCGCTCGGCGTTGGGCAGGATACCCGACTGGTGCATGTAACCGGCCGAGGCCATGTATTTCAACGCATCGGAACCACCCGACACGTTCACGTTGTGGGTGTGTTGGAAACCGGTCTTATAACCCAAGCCATACCAGTCGGTGTTGGGATAGTCGGGGTCGTTGCCGTCCTTGAACTTCTGGATTTCGGCATCGGTGAAACGCAGCTCGCGTCCTTCACCGGCCAATACTTGGTTGTACAGGCGCGCGTAGTCGTAAGAGCTCATGCGGTCTACCAGCATGGTGGGATTCTGTATGCCGAAGTTGGCGTTGTAGGAGATGCGGGGCGCACCCGACTTGCCGCGTTTGGTGGTAATCAAGATAACGCCGTTGGAGGCTTTTGAACCGTAGATGGCGGCCGAGGCGGCATCTTTCAGCACGGAGATGCTTTCGATGTCGTTCGGGTCGATGGAACTCATGGTCGAGGTCTCGATACCGTCTACAAGGATATAGGGGTCGGCCGTGTTCAACGTGCCCACACCGCGGATGCGGATGGTGGCGCCTTCGTCACCGGGACGGCCTTGCGCACCGCTCACCGTCACACCGGGAGCCATACCTTGGATGGCCAGCGACACGTTCTGTACCGGACGGCTTTCCAACACGGTGCTCTCTATTTGGGCTACCGAACCGGTCATGTTGGCCTTCTTTTGTGTGCCGTAACCTACTACCACTACTTCTTCCAGACTCTGGCTGTCTTCGAGCAGCTTGATTTGCAGTTCTTGCTGACCCGTGTACTTCACGTCCTGCGTGATGTAACCGATGAAAGAAACCTCGATGACGCTGCCCGGTTTTACATTTTCCAGCGTGAAATGGCCGTCAAGGTCGGTGATGGTTCCGTAAGTTGTCCCCTTCACGATGACCGATGCACCCGTGATGGGACCAAAGTCGTCTGTAACGGTACCCGTAACCCTTTCGTTTTGCTGGGATGTGTTCACGCCCTCAATGGAGCGCTTTGATTCAGCATGGGAACTTGCTGAGAATAGCATTGTACCCGCCAATAGGAGTACAAAGCCAATAGGCTTAACTCTTTTAATCATAATTTTTAAATTTAGTTTAAGATTCGCGAAAGATTATGTTGCAAATATAGCCATTATTTCATCTCTTTTACCTGTTTTACAATAATTAACCACGAAAAAGATGGTCCGGCAGACACAATGACACCAATTCGCTTGTGGCACAGGGCATAATCCGTTTTCCATATTGTCACGTCAAAAAAACAGGGAGAAATCGTCGGCCGTACAAAATAATTCCATACTTTTGTCCTTGGTGATGATGGCGACCTTGTTTGTTCTCCAACGCCGAAAAGGTTGCGGCAACAACGGCCGGTCGCCGGATTATCAGCCTCTTGTATATTATGGGACTCACATTAAATATCAATGCGAATATGGCAAACTTATTGGATGAAGTGACAGGACCTGTAAATGATAATGGTCGTGATGTACATGTTATAGACCGCCAATTGCCGGTCGAGATAGGCTTCGGTTCCACGCTTTTTGAGATCGCACTGTGGGTAACCATCCCCGTGATAGTGTTGTTGTATGTGTTCATTATGGGCGCTACCCTTGAGAATCCGTTGTTGGTCGGCGTTGTAGGTTGTCTGGCGGGTATCTTGCCCGGGGTGATTTTCATTTTCATGAAGATTTCCGCACGCAACTACTTCCGGCAATTAGAACAGCGCATCCAAGCCGAGGCTTCAAACATCGACAACTTCTTGGAACAGCGCGTGCAAATCTTGCAGAACGTGGTGGGACTTGTGGAACGTGCCATTGATTTGGACAAGGATGTGATGAAAGCCGTGGCGGCGCTTCGGGGCGGCACGGTGAACGACGGGAACAGAAGTGAAGTGAACCAACAGGTGAACAGGGCTTTCGGCCGTCTGTTTCCACAGGTAGAGGCTTATCCTGAATTGAAAGCCCACAACGCGATTGCCGACGCCATGCAGCAGAACAACTACCTGCAACGTGAGATTACGGCCGCGCGTACGGTGTACAACAGCCGTGTGACCCAATGGAACACCGACATCTTCGCATGGCCCACCAAGATGATTGTGGCTGCCCGTCAAGGCTACACCACCCGCATTCCTTTTACCGCGTCGGCTGAAACACGTGAGATGGCCAGAAGCAAGTTCTTCTAAATGACAGGTCATGTTGAAGGACATCTACGACCCGCTCACAGCGTATGTCGATGTGTTCCGTGACCGCTTTAAGGAAGTGGCCGAGGCCACTTTCACCGAACTGGCAGGAGAAGCGCGGGTGGACGTTGAGGCCAATCACGAGACTTGCCGCCACATATACGCCACGGAGAAGGATTTGTCTTCCGTGAACAAACGTATAAGCCGGTGGACGGCATGGCGTGCGCTGTTGTGGATAGGCGTGGCGGCCGGCATTATCTCGGCCTTTGTTTTCCGCGAGGAATTGGAGACGCGCTCTATTATGTTGATTGTGGCTGCGGTGTTGGTGACTGTCGTATATCTACTAATAAGCGTGCATCCGCAGTTGAAAACATTGAAAAACGACCGTAACACGCTATCGGAAACGATGGACCGGCTTAAAAAAGAGGCCTGGGAACAAATGGCGCCGCTCAACTGCTTGTACGATTGGGACGTACTGACACGTATGATGTCAAAAACGGTGCCGCGTTTAGAGTTTGACCCTTATTTCACCACGCAGCGCTTGGCCGATTTGGAAATGGTTTATCATTGGGATGATTCATTCAATGCGGAACGGTCGGTAATCTATTCCCACTCGGGCCTCATCAACGGCAACCCGTTTGTGATATGCCGTACAAGAAAGATGGAGATGGGAATGAAAACCTATTATGGTTCGAAGACCATCTATTGGACAACCTGTGAACGTGGTGGCGACGGCAAGTATTATACGGTACGTCATTCTGAAGTGCTCACGGCCAGTGTGACCGAGCCTTATCCGGAGTATTATGAAAAGACACGCTTGATCTATGGCAATACAGCCGCTCCCGATTTGACATTCTATCGTAAACAGAGTGGATTGGCGGGAAAGGAGAACTCATTGTCATTCAAATGGAAGAAACGCTCGCTGCGCCGAAAGGCACGCGACTTGGACAATGAAGACTTCGCGATGATGACCAACGAGGAGTTTGAAGTGGCCTTCAACACAAGCAACCGAAACAACAACCAGGAATTCGCGCTCCTTTTCACGCCGCTTGCCCAAGAAAGCATGCTGAAGCTGTTGAAAGACAAAGAGGCGGGTTATGGCGACGATTTCGACTTCGACAAGAACAAGATGATCAACACCATCATTCCTGACCATCTACAGGAATTGGACCTTGACATGAACCCTGACCAATACCGTAACTTCGACTACGAGAAGGCGAAGGCTGATTTCTACACCGTCAATGCCCATTACTTCCGGGCCATTTATTTCAGTTTGGCGCCGCTGCTGTGCGTACCCATGTATCAGCAGATTAGGCCGCAACACGACATATATGGCCACGACATGCAACGGCACAGCGCATTTTGGGAACATGAAGCGTTGGCCAACTTCTGGGGGCAAGAACATTTCAAGCATCCCGACTGTGTAACCGACTGCATCCTCAAAACGACGCAAGCCAATGGCAGGGACGACAGTTCCACCATTACAGTGTATGCACATGGCTTCCGTTCCGTACAGCGGCTCACCTACATCACCAAATGGGGAGGCGACGGCCGTTCCCACCGCGTACCGGTATATTGGGAAGAATTCTTGCCCGTAACAGGAACCGGTCGCATCTACATAAGGGAAGACAATGACTTCAAAGACGGCTCAATAACCCATCGCCAACGTTTGGACCATATAAATAATGTACTTGGCAAATCCCATCTGGATTTATACAGAAGACATATCGCATCGAAAGTGTAAGGGAACGACACGAAATCTGTCAATTTGCTCAATCTGGCTGAGATAACTATACCAAAAGGCCATATAACCATCCATAAACTTGAACTTTATTAATGATACACCGCATAGAGAAGAACAAATGAAGTATTAACCTGTCGGAATTCCCGACAGATTCAAAAAGAGCCTAAAAAAGCGTTTCTCAATGAACGGATCTCCCCTTTTGAAAAGATGATGCCATAATATAAATGAGAATCTGAGATAAGCTCAAAAAAGCGTAAACTATACGCGAGTTCAGGATAAGAAATATCAAAAGAAGATGGCATAAGAGTTGGTAATCATCAGGATATTTTGTACCTTTATGTGTGAAAATCAAAGT
>JAJPYT010000040.1:0-2367 GCA_021204845.1 Prevotellaceae bacterium
GGCGCGGGCGCGGTGGTGGTCTTGATTTGCAGGGTGACGGACGGCAACGAGCTTTCTACGGAATGGAAGCTTACGACGATGGAGGAAGCGACGAGCGGCGAGGCGCTTGAAGAATCGCCGCAGATTTTGCGCGTGAAATTGGAGACCGCTTTTGCGACGGTTTCGGAAACGACGGACACCGGAGAGAGCGTGAGCAACCCGGCTTTTTATCTGAAAGCAGACATCGATCGCACGGAATTTTTGGGATTTGCGACGACGTTTCCGATTGCGGCGGTTGTCGCCGAGGGCGAAACGGAGGAAGACGGCGTGCGCGTTGACCAGCTGAACGCGGGTTGCCTCACCCTGCAACCGTCGTTTTGTTTTTCGCTCAATTCCGAGGAACAACCGGTGGAAGACGGCGCAAGCGAAAGCACGCCCGCCGCCGCGCGCGTTGTGGTTTTCCAGTTGGAAAACAGCGAATTTTTGGAAGCGCTTTCGGCGAAAGTTTCGCCGGGCGAGGAATGAGAAAAAAAACGAGATGAAGGCGGAAAAGATCATCGAGTTGGACAAGGCGAACGCCCGCGAACTGCGCGCGGCGTTTTGCGAGGGCTTTGCGCCGACGGTGAGGCTTTCCGTGGCGGATTGGTGCGAAAAACATGTTGACGAGATCCCGTATTCGCCGATACCCGGGCCGTTCCGCGCCTACAACGCGCCGCAAATGCGCGACGTGATGGCGGCGATTGTCAACCCGCGCGTGAGGCTCGTTTTTGTGATGGCGAGCATACAATCTTCCAAGACGCTTTCGCCCGAGCTCGCGCTTGCCTATATTATCCCGAATTTGCCCGGGCCGACGCTCTGGCTCGACGTGACCGACGACGCCGCCAAGCTTCAATCGGAGACGCGCTTGCAACCGCTCTTTGAGCACTGCGCGCCGGTGAAAGAGCTTTTGCCGGCGGACAAAAACAAGCGGCGCAAGCGCACGATTTTTTTCACCAACGGCGCGACGCTCTGGATCCTCGGAGCGAGCAATCGGCGCAACCTGCAAAGCCGCTCCATCAGGTGGCTTTTTGGCGACGAGACTTGGCAATGGCCGACGGGGCGAATGGTAGAAGCAGAGGCGCGCGTCGCCGCTTTCGGGCGGCTCGGCAAATGCGTTTTCACCTCGCAGGCGGGCGCGGTGGGCGACGACACCGACCGCAAGTTTCGCACGACGACGCAAAGCGAGTGGTGTTTCCAGTGCCCCGTTTGCGGGCGCGTTCAGCCCTACAAATGGGAAAACGTGCATTGGGACAAGGCGGCGAAAGACGTGGAGACGGGCAAATGGGATTTCCAAAAAGTGGCGGCAACCGCGCATATGCTTTGCGAGGCTTGCGGCGCGCGTTTCGAGGATAGCGCGGGCGTGCGAACCGAGCTGATGAAAAGCGGGCGATTTGTCGTGCAAAACCACGACGCGACGGCGGGCGCGGTGGGTTTCCGCTGGAACTCGCTTGCTTTCATGGAATGGGGCAAACTTGCCGAGATGTTTTTGCGCGCAAAAGAAAACGCACGCAAGGGCAAGATCGCAGACCTTGCAGCGTTTTACCAGCAGCGCCTCGCGACGCCCTGGCAAGACGAATTTGGAGACTTTGACGCGGCGGCTTTTTCCGCGCCCGAATCCGGATACAAACTCGGCGACGAAAATTGGGAATTGGAAGGGCGAGCAGACGCCGAGGCGCGCGTGTTTGTCTGCGCGAAAGATTTCGCGGGCAACGCCGACGCGCCGAGACTGCGCTTTTTGACCGCCGACGTGCAAGACGGCTATTTTTATTTCGTCGTGCGAATGTGGTCGCCCTCGGGCGATTCGCGCTTGCTCGCCGCCGGAATGGCGCAAACGTTTGACGACCTGCGCGACATCCGCGACAAGTGGAAAATTCACGACCGATTTGTCTTTATCGACGGCGGATATTTGACGCAGCGCGTCGCCGCGTTTTGCGCCGAAAACAACGCCGTAATGCTCCTCGGCGACCGCATGGCGGGACGCGCGTTTTTCAAACACGCAGACCGGCAAGAGCGCGTGTATTCGCCTCGGCGCGTGATAAAGGCGGGCAACGGCAAAGTCTGCGAATCGTTTTACTTTTCAAACCTGAGTTGCAAAGACAAGCTCGCAGAGCTCCGACGCGGCGAGAGCGAACGCTGGGAAATCCCTTGCGACATCTCGCCCGACTACATCAAACAAATGGGCAACGAATACCGCTCCGAAAGCGGAAACGGAAAACCGATTTGGCTAAGAAAAGGCTCGCGCCCAAATCACTTTTTCGATTGCGAAACAATGCAGGTCGCCGCCGCTTTCATGCTCAAAATCCTCGGAGGAAACAACAACGCCGAGCCAGCTTCAACGCCGAAAACCGC
>JAJPYT010000040.1:2467-4645 GCA_021204845.1 Prevotellaceae bacterium
GCATTTTCCAACTTCACCTTTAACAACTCAATTTCGAGCCGCGTGCGTTCCAATTCCGTGCGCAACTGCTCAACGGTTTTCTGGGAATTTGCGGTGAAATCTGAGGAACTTTTCATGCTCAAAAAATAGAAACAACAAGAAAGGAATGTCAAATGCCAAGTGTAAATGTAGAATTTAACGCCGACGCCTCCAACCTCAACGCAGCGATTGCCTCGGTGCGCGTGAATATGGCAAACATGGCGGAAAGCACCAAAAGCGCGCTTTTGAATGCTCAGTCAGTAGCAAACGTTGTCGCGCTCAAAATCGCCAATGCAATGGAGGCGGCGGCGAAAGCGGTGGCGTCAGCGGTCACCGACGCAATGGCTACAGCGTGGACGCAGGCGGCGCGGTTTGAGGACGCGTCGGTGAGGCTCGCGCCGTTTGTCGGCGGGCTGAAAAACGCGCGTGATGTTTGCGAAAGCTTGCGGCGAGAAGCGGCAAACGGCGTGATGAGTTTTGAAGATCTGGCGGGCGTTGCCGGCAAACTCTCGACGGTTTTCTCAAACACCTCCGACGTGAAGAAATGGACGAGTGCGTTTCACGATTTGGCGGCGGGAACGGGAATTAACGTCGAGACGCTGGTCGAGCAATTTGTCAAATCAAAAGCGGGCGGAACGGTTTCGACAAACTTTCTCGACGTCTTTGCTCGCAAGGGCGTGAACATTTTCGCGGTGCTCGCGCAAAACATTGGCACGACAGAAAACGCGATCAAAGAAATGGCGAAAAACGGCGAAATCTCGCTCGCGCAGTTGGAAGGCGCGTTGACCGCGCTTACATCGGCGGGCGGTCAATTTGCCGGAATGGCAAAGAAAATGAGCTCGACGGCGCAGGGCTCGCTTAACTCTCTCAAAGCAAATTTTGACATCGTTTTGGCAAAGCTTGCCGAGCCGGTCGCCGAGGCGATTACGCCGGCGTTGCAACGGATTGCCGCGATGTTTGGCAACGTGGCACCGCTTGCCGGAAAGCTTGGAAGCGGCGCAGTGTCTGCGATGAAGGGAGTAGTTGCCGCGACGGAAAAGGTGATTGAGATTTTGGCGCAAGCCTCCGAAATCGTGGCGGTGGTTGCCGGCGCTTTTGTGGGAGTGCAAAAAGGCGTGGAGATTGCGACGGCGGTCGTGAGCAATTTTGGCGTGATCGTGGCGACCGCGAAAGCCGCCGCAATCTCGGCAATCTCGGCAATCGCGAAAGGCTTTGTTATCGTCGCAACGCGGATTAAGGCGGCGACGACGGCGATGACAACGTTTATTGCCGCCAACAAAGGCGCGAGCATAGCGGCGGGCGCGGCGATTGCTTACGAAGGCGTGTCGTTTATTCTCGACCGCTATGTCGAACAAAACCGCAGCGCCTCTGAAAGGCTCGACCGGATGTATGCGCAGCTGAACGAAGCGCAGACGGAATTTTTTTCCGCAAAATCGCCCGAGGCTCTCGACAAGGCATATGCCAAGGTAACCGCCGCGATTGAAAGATTGCGCACCGAGGGCGCAAAGCTCCACGCTGAGCTCGGAACTCAATCCGGATTCAATTTTGACGCGCTCTCGAAAATCCGCGCCGACGAATACGCCGAGCGGCGAGGCGGAATCGCCGAGGAAGCCCGCGCCGCCGAGGCTGAGGCCGCGAGAATTGAAGCGATAAACCGCTTCCTTGATTTCCGCCAAAAATCGCAAGAGCAGATCGACAACATCACCGCCTCAAACAAAACAATTTCCGACCAACGCGAGGATATTTTGGGCGGCGTGCACGAAGATGATCTCGCCTCGGTGTCGGCGTCGATTGACGAATTGCGAAACAAATTCGGCGGGCTGAGCAAGCAGGAATACGATCGCGCGCTCGACCTTATCGACGCCAAGCAAAAATTGTTGGAGCTCGACCAAGCCTCGGCGCAGACAAAAGACGCCTACCATCAAAAAATTATCCTCTTGCAAGCCGAGCTCGAAGGCACGGAGGCGCTCGCCGCCGCGAAAGAAAAACTGCACAAAGCAGAGCTCGAAAAACAGGGAATCGACGCCGGCTTTTCCAACGACGACGCCCGCGCCGTCGCGCAAGCAACAATCGAATTGGAAAAACAAGTCGAGGCGAAAAAAGCAGCCGACGCGCTCGCCGAATATAACAAAGACACCGAAATTATCGCCGCCGAAAATT
>JAJPYT010000128.1 GCA_021204845.1 Prevotellaceae bacterium
GAATATTATAAAAAAGAGCGGGGGCACTCATCCAGCGTGAGCGTTTCCCGCTCTTAAAGTTAGCCTTGCTGCATCTGACGAGTAAAAGTCCCGGCGATAATCCGCAAAATTCAAGAGCCCTGCCAGACATGAATGTACTGACGGGCTACTTTGACGTGGTCATGCCAGTGGCGGGTGTATTCCATGCTCTGGGCAGAGAGGCGGGCGAGAGCATCTGGAGGGAGCAGCAAGCGCAGCTCTATCTGCCGCTCCAAGTCGCCAGGGGAAGGGGTGACGTTGACAATGGGGCGCAGCCGGCTCTCGCCAAGCAAGCGATAGTGCTCCTCCTCCGCCCCGCCCACCACAACGAGACCCTTTGCCATGGCAAGCAGCGCATTCATGGCGGGGGTGTAGCTGTAGAGCTGGTCGAGCAGGACATCGCTGCTGTCCATCATCTGCTGATAAACGGCAAAAGGAAGGCTTTCCGCCACACGGATTTCCATCCTGTCGGGGTAGCGGCTGCGCAGGGCTTCGAGCGCGGGGAGCATGATATCTGTGCCCTTGTAAGCCGAGCGGCCGCGCTGCACCCCCACGAAGAAACGGATTCCCTCGTATTCGGGATGAGGCTGACGGGGCGAGATGTTCTGGTGATTGATGGGGAAAGGAATGAAATGGAGCTTGCCGGCATAGCGGACTGCGGAACAGATGTAATTCTCGTAGAGACCGGCAACTATGCCGTCGCAGTCGTCGGCAATATAATCGAAGAGTCTGCCTTTCGCGCCTGTGAGCCAAGTGGAGCGCATCTCCTCCACCTCGGGCGTGTGACGCGGCTCACCGAAGAGGAAGAAGTCGCTGTAACGGAAAGTCTCTGGCTTCACGCCCTCCTCCACCCATGGTTTGTCTATGCCGAAAGAGCCGAGGAATAGCTTGCCGTTTTGGCGGCGCAAACGTTTGTAGACGCCTAATATTCGCTCAGCGCGCAGGTCGAGAAAGACAGGATTGATGAGCTGTACCACATCGTAGCCCCTTAGCTTAGGCAGCGTGCGCTGAATGTCAATGAGATAGCGAAGCGTATCGTAGCGCCCAAGGGAGCGACGGCTAAGGTCGATGTCGCGCGGATAGTTCTTCCAGCGGTCACCATCGCTCACCACCGTCACGCTATGCCCAAGGGCTCTCAGCCCCTCCGCCAAAGTCCAGTGGACATTGCTGTATTCGCCCAGCAGGAGTATCTTCATCTAACTGTATCTCTCTATGGGTGGGACAAAGATATGAAAAATGCGGTGGCGTGGCAAGTTATGTCACATATTTGTTGTACCTTTGACCTGCGTAACGTGATGGACAAGGAACGTAGAGAAGTTCGGGAAACGGAAGACAGCTACGACCACGTGCTGAAATACACGGGGGTTTTCGGTGGCGTGCAAGGATTGAAAATAATGGTGGACGTGGTGCGCAACAAGCTTGCCGCACTGTTGCTCCACAGAGTGGGCGTGGGGCTGAATGCCATGTTCATGAACATAGGGGAAGTGGTGAACTCCTGCACAAACTTCGGTATCGGCTTCTCTTCGGTGCAACGCCTGTCGGAGCTTTATGAGCAGGGCACGGAGGAGGAGTTGCGCCGCATGGTGGGCGTGGTGCGCACATGGAGCCTATGGTCCGCCTGGGTAGCTGGCGTGCTGTGCCTCTCGCTTTCCCGCATGCTGGGACGCTACTATTTCTCCGCTGACGAAAGCCACACGCTGGAACTGGTGTTCCTTTCGCTCTACGTCGCCTCCTTGCCTATAGAGGCTGGGGAATGCTCCATACTGAAGGGCGTGCGCCAGCTCAGGCGCATAGCCAGTGTGGAGGTGCTGTGCACTTTCTCCACTTTTGTGTTCACGATACCCATATTCTTCGTGCTTGGGCTGCGTGGCATAGTGCTTTCCCTCATTCTCTGCGGTTGGGCAAAGGCAATTCTGCACCTTTGGGTTAGCACGCGCATATTCCGGTATAGGGTGCATCCATTCTCGCGGAAGGTGCTTACGGCAGGGCGCTCTTTGATAACGAGAGGAATACCCTACATGCTGGCGGCAATTGCGGGCAGCATGACCACGGCTGTGGCTTTCAGCTATTGCTTGGGCGGGGCGACTGACGAGATTGGACTCTATAAAGCTGGTTACGGACTTATGGTGACCTACGCAGGTATGGTATTTGTGGCGGTCGAGGCTGACTATTTTCCTCGCCTCTCGTCGGTAAATCACGATGTGGTGCGAATGAATCATACTATAAACCAGCAAATTGATGTCTGCGTGCTATTGATGGCTCCCTTGCTCATCTGCTTCGTGATGGCTATGCCCTGGATTGTGCGCCTGCTCTATTCCCATGAGTTTTTGCCTGTCGTGGGGATGGCACAGAGCGCTGTCTTCTATATGTTCTTCAGCGCAGTTACCAAACCGGTGGCATATACCTCGCTGGCAAAGGGTGACTCCCTCGTCTTTCTGGCTGCGGAGTGCCTCTACAATGTGGTTTTCGTATGCATTCTCTACATCGGCTATCACCGCTGGGGGGTGCTCGGGGCAGGAGTGGCTCTGTCGTGTGCCGCACTGTTCGACCTCGTAATGATATGCTCGTTCTATGGTGCTCTCTATCACTTCCGCTTGCGTCTTAGCTCGCTGCGGCTGATTGTGCCGCAGGGCGTGTTGCTGCTGGCGGTGGTGCTTACGTCCATGTGCGGCTCCACTCTACTGAAATACTCGGTGGGGCTGCCATGCTTTGCTTTGTCCATGCTTATCACGTGGAGGCTGCTCTCCCGCCAGTCGCAGTTCGTCTTACGTCTACGAAATAAATTCGGTAGGAAGAGATGAGCGTGCAGCCTCGTGTTTCTGTGCTAATGGCGGTGTGGAACGCTGAGCCATATCTAAGGCAAGCGGTGGACTCCGTGCTTTCCCAAAGCCTCGGTGAGGTGGAACTTCTGGCGGTGGACGATGCCTCGACTGATAATTCCCTCTCGATTCTGCGGGAATATGCCAACAGCTATCCCGACAAGGTGAGGGTCTTTGCCCTGCGCGACAACAGCGGACAGGCTGTAGCCCGTAACTTGGCGCTTCGGCATGCGAGGGGAGAGCTTGTCTGTATGCTGGATGCAGACGATTGGCTCTCGCCCGATGCCCTTGGGCTAGCGGTGGAGCAATTTACCAGCCCAGACATTTGTTGCACTGTGCTGCGCCTGATAAAGGAGGAGACCGACGGAACATCTGTGCCCTATCCCTGGCCTCTGCCTACGCTGGAGCCCATAACGGGCGAGGAAGCCTTCCGCCTTTCACTCGACTGGACCTTGCACGGGCTTTACGTGGTGCGCCGCAAACTGCACCAACGCTACCCCTACGACACCAGTTGCCGCCTTTACAGTGATGATAACACCACTCGCCTTCACTATCTCCACAGCCCCTTGGTGGCGTTCTGCCAAGGGGAATATCACTACCGCCAGCATGCCCAGTCGAGCACAAGGGCTCTGACAGCCAACCGCTTCTTGCACGTCGACGCAAATCTAAACATGAAGCGGACACTGGAGCAAGAGAGCGTGAGCAGCCACATTCTCAGGCAATATGAGCGGATACGCTGGCAAAACTACAAAGGACAGTTGCGTCTCTATCACCTGCGTGGCGGAGAGCTCTCCCCAGATGAGCGGCAGCAAGTTCATTCCCGGCTGCGCTCAGTCTACCAGACATTCTCCCAGCACCGCCTCCTTCCCTTCCCCCTCTTCGAGTTGAGACAATGGTTAGGGGCAAAGTTGAGGAAAAATTAATATGAAGCATTGCCTTGCTGGGCTTAATTCCTTATCTTTGCCAACAAAAGAATGAATGATATTACCTCTATAGCCCCAGGGTGGGCTGAACAAGCGTAACCGCTTGCCTTTAGGCTGGCGGAGAGAGAAGATAGATGGCAAGCTATTGGACCAGGAAAGACGACCAGAGTGACGAGCTACGGACAGTGAAGCCGTGGGAAGTGACCATAAGCGGAGGGGACAAGTTCTTCCCCGACCCTGACATAGAGGAGGCGGACGAGACTAAGGCCGCGCCATAAGCTGGGTGGTGAACCACCGCTCCGCTGTGGGCAAGAAAAGGTCGTGTCCCGCGTCGTTGAGATGGGCGGTGTCGTCGGGCGACTGGAAATAATGGCTGCGGAAGTCAGCGTCACGCACCTTAATGGGGCAGTGGCGGCTGTAGTTGCAAAGCACCGGGATGCCATGGCGACTGCACACCTTGCGGATTATATGGTACACCTGCTTGAAGCCGGGGCGGTCTACATACCATGGTGTAACGTAGCCTATGCGTGCATTGGGGCAGAGACGTTCGATACCAGAGAGCAAGACATCCAGCGAGTCGGCGAACATCTGGAGGGAATCCTTATTGGCACGACATTTGTCGGCATCGTTATGGCCCGCGATGATGATCACATAGTCTGCCGAGGAGTCCATGGCAGTGTAACGCTGCCACATGGCGGGACCGAAATTGTAAGGGCCGTCGTGGGTGCGGTCAAAAGCCACGCAAGAGCCGTTGCGCCCGTAGTTGTTATATGTGAGGCCAAGCTTTTGCGCCAGCTTGTAATGCCAGGTCTGCTCTTTCGGGCAGCGGTGGTTGGCAACGTAAGAGTCGCCTATGAC
>JAJPYT010000052.1 GCA_021204845.1 Prevotellaceae bacterium
GCCGTAGCCAGTGAGCGAGCCGTCGCTGCCTATAACTCTATGGCAGGGGATTAGTATGGAAAGGGCGTTGGCTCCGTTGGCGTTCGCCACGGCTCTCACTGCCTGGCGGTTTCCTGTCCTGCTTGCAAGCCAGGCGTATGACACCGTGGTGCCGTAGGGTATTTCCGTCAGAGCTGCCCACACTCGTTTCTGGAAATCTGTGCCCGCGGTTAGCAGTGGCACGTCAAACTCTCTCCTTTTCCCGGCGAAATACTCGTCAAGTTGCAGTTTCCCTTGGGCAATGGCGCAGGAATCTCCTTCCACCATCTCAGCCCTGAGCAACTTCCTCAGCCGCTTGTCCACAGCCTCGCGGTGCAGTCCCTCCGCCCAGTCGCAGAGGCAAAGTCTGTCTCCCAGCGAGCCGAGCAGCAGTTCACCGCATGGCGAGCTGTAATGCCGCGTAAATATAATGTTGCCGCTCTTCATTTCAGCGCTCCTCCTGCCACCTCCCAAAGGTAGAGACTTGCCACGCTTCCGTATGGTGAGAAGCGTTTGCGGTATCGCTCGAAACGCTGGCGGTCTATTTCCTTGTGGCGGTACACCATTTGAAGTCCCCGCTTTATGCCATAGTCTCCGTAGCTGAACACATCCTGCCGCCTAAGCGAGAAGAGCATCACCATTTCCGCGCTCCACATTCCTATGCCTTCCAGCTTGGTCAGTTCCTTGCAAACCTCCTCGTCGCTCATCGTTTGCAACAGATCTATTCGGAACGCCCCGCTTATAATCTTCTGCGCGATGCTCTGTATATAGCCAGCCTTGCGGTAGCTCATCCCGAAGCCCCGTAACTCCTCTTGCGACAGCGCACTGACCGTCTTGGGCGTAACCTCTCCAAGTCTCGCTTCCATTTTGCGCCACACAGCCTCCTGCGCCTTCATGGATATCTGTTGCCCGATGACGCAATACACCAATGCCGCAAACAGGTCGGGATACACCCGCCTCCTCACCACACCAATCCTCTCAATCACCTCCCCCAGACGCTTGTCCTTCCGCTTCAGGTAGGCAATCTCCTTCTCGCCGTAATGAAAATATTCCGCCATCTTTCTTCCTGAACTCTCAAAACCTTCCGATAGTATGGTCTTGTCGCACAAAGATAAGAAATATTCATGCCTTTGGTAATGAAAAGGGACATAAGTATCATAAAAGTGAGGGGCTGCTCCACTTCCAAGCCCTTGCCTCTTCATTCTTCCTCAAGTGAACCGCACTAATGATGCGTAATTACTGCACTAACAACGGGTAATAACCGCACTAACGATGCATAATTACTGCACTAACGGCGCATAATACCCGCACTGCCCCCTCCCTTCCCGTGCCTTGCCGCATTGCCCTGCCGACTAATATAATTGTTCTCATGAGAATAAAAGTAAACCTAACTTTATGCCGTTAACGCAAAATTGCCTACTTTTGCAGACAGAGAAACATAAAACACGTAAATATGTAGCAAAAAGAAATGGCATAAGATAGAGAAGCGTTAGCTTTATTCTGGTTTTCTGAGAATTGGGGAATTTGAACGAATCACCGAGAGTATAAGTTAATGTTCACGCGTATGGCGTGGACTTTATACTGGTATATGGTGGTTCGGGCTTCCCCAAGCCTTCAGAAAGCGTAGACTAAGTTAATAGGCCACGCTCTTTTTTGTCCTTTTCCGACAGGCGACGAGTGAACATAAATGAAAACCGCTAACCACCAAAGAAACACACGCCATGCAGGTAAACAGGAAGCTTAGCCTTGCGAAAGCCGCAAACAACGACGAGTTTTACACACAGTACAATGACATTCAGACGGAGGTCAACGCCTATTTGGACTATAACCCCGACGTTTTCCGCGACAAGACGGTGCTCTTGCCTTGCGACGACCCCGAATGGAGCAACTTCACAAAGTTCTTCGTGACGAATTTCAACTATTTTGGGCTAAAGAAGCTAATCAGCACGAGTTACGCCCACTCCGCCAAGAATGTCAGTTTCGCTTGGCAACCGACCCTTTTCGAGACAAGCAATGTCAACTACAACAAAGACTTATCACAAACCCACGGTAAGGTTTTCCTGCTTGACAAGGGGAAGGTAAACACAAAGCGTATTAACATTGACAATCTCCGCTGGTACTATCTCCAAGGCACAGGAGATTTCAACTCGCTGGAGGTTAAAGAGCTTCGGGACGAGGCGGACATCATTGTCACCAACCCGCCCTTTTCCCTTTTCCGAAACTTCGTGGCGTGGATATTCGAAGCAGAGAAAGACTTTATCATTATTGGGAGCCAAAACGCTGTCACTTATAAGGAGGTGTTCCCGTTGATAAAAGGTAACAGAATGTGGATGGGTAAAGGCTTTAGTGGTGGTAACGCCTATTTTTTCACACCTTATATTGAAAAGTATGGCGATGGTGTTTTAATGGAAGATACTGGTCTTGTGAAGTTTAGAAATTGCTTGTGGTTCACCAACCTTGACCACGGTCGCCGTCATGAGCCTTTACAATTGCTGACAATGGAGGAGAACAGGAAACACAGCAAGCACAAGGATATTAGGGAGACGGGTTACCAGAAATTTGATAACTACGACGCAATAAACGTTCCTTACATTGACGCTATACCTTCCGACTACGATGGGGTAATGGGCGTACCAATCACCTTCCTCGACAAGTATTGCCCAGAGCAGTTTGAGATTGTGGAGTTTCCTGGCACTTCCATTCCTGGAGTGATTAAGAATGCAGAGGGGAAAATCAATGGTAAAATAACATATGCGAGAGTGCTAATCCGTAAAAAACAATAAAAACTATGAAAACAACACTGAGAAATGACATCACCGTGCGAGAGCTTTGCGACGGTTTCGAGTACAACGAGTTGGAGAACAAAGGACTGTTCGGCATGGGAGGGAGACTTACCATACAGCCCGAATACCAGCGCAACTACATCTACAAGGAGATGCACAAGGAGGAGGCGGTCATAAAAAGCCTGCTACAGCAATATCCGCTGGGGCTACTCTACTTCGTGAAGAACCCCGACGGCTCCCTTGAAGTCCTCGACGGGCAGCAGCGCGTCACTTCCATCGGGCGTTTCCTCACCATGAAGTTCGCCATCACAGACGAGAACGGCATGCAGCAGAACTATGACGGGCTGGACGAGGAGACACAGGAGCTAATACTCAACACACCGCTCTTGGTGTACGAGTGCGAGGGAACTGAGAAAGAGATAAAACATTGGTTTGAGACCGTAAACATCGCAGGTGTGCCCCTCAACCAGCAGGAGTTGTACAACGCCATCTATTCGGGACCCTTCGTCTCCGCCGCGAAGAAGGTCTTCAGCAACTCCACCAATCCGCGCATGCAGAAGTGGAGCAGCTACATCAAGGGCAGGGTGAACAGGCAGGAATACCTTGAATGCGCCCTCGACTGGGTGAGCAAGGGGGACATAAGCGGCTACATGTCCTCGCACCGCAGGGATACGGACATCAAGGAAATGGAGAAATACTTCAATGATGTGATCGACTGGGCAGACAGCCTGTTCGAGTATGTTACAAAGGAGATGCAAGGCTTGGAGTGGGGCAGGCTTTACGAGACCTACCGTCACAAGTCATACGACAAGGCGTACATCAACAGCCGTGTCAGTGCGTTGTTTAACGACCCCTGTGTCACAGAGCGCAAAGGCATATACGAGTATGTGCTTGGAGGGGAGAATAGTGTGAAGCTTCTTGATATACGCGTCTTTGACCCGAAGACAAAGAACAGAGTATATGCAAAACAGACTGCCAAAGCCAAGAAGAATAGCATAAGCAACTGCCCCGTGTGCGTCTTGGAGAACAAGGCGAACAAGAAAAGGATTTGGACGCTGAAAGAGATGGAGGCGGACCACGTGACCGCATGGAGCAACGGAGGCTCCACTTCCGAGGATAACTGCCAAATGCTTTGCATCTTCCACAACAGACTTAAGGGTAACAGATGAGAATTGGAACCATAGTATAGAAAGAAAGAGAAGAACGATGGAGAACAAAATGATTTATCTTTGGCTGTCGGTAATAAGACAGGCGAAGGAGGGAAATAAGGAAGCGCAGGACCACCTGAGAGCAGTGAACAAGGAGAGGGCGGAGAAAGGTCTTCCGAGCCTGGAGGAGGAACTTCTGGAGATAGCCAGGAAGGACGACGAGGAAGAGGCGAGAAGGAAGAGCCCGAAGCCCACTGAACCCGCAGGTGACACTGCGGGAGACGGTAACGGAGAGTAAGGGGAAATAAAGAAAAAGCCGCAGGAGACCAGCATACCGCCACGGTGTTGGCGCTTGTGCGTGTGTTTCCTGCGGTGAGTGGCAAGCGGAAATTCTGCCCGAGAGGGCGTTTTTCAAAAGTAATAAAACGATGTCAAGGGGAGCACTGTCCGTGAGTATAGTGTTCCCCGCTTTTTGGTGTCTTTGCCAAAGCCACTCTCTCGCTTGCCAGTGTGAGCTTGTGAACGACATAGCGTCATTTTCCGAACGACACACCGTCGCTCACAAGACGACTAAAGGAAACAGAAAACACCCCAGCAGATGTAGGGTGATTCGACCCGTCGTGTGAAGTGATTCGACCCGTCGTGTGAAGTGATTCGAC
>JAJPYT010000050.1 GCA_021204845.1 Prevotellaceae bacterium
CCTCTACCCCGAATTCCCCACTGGTCGCAGCATAGACGTGAGCCGCTACAACGACGGGCAGAGGGGCGGCTCGGTGAGAGTGAGGGCGAGGATAGAGAAGAGGGACACGAAGACGCTGGCGATAACGGAGATACCCTACGGGAAAACCACTGGCACGGCATCGAAGCCCTCGACCTTCGTGGACAGCATACTGAAAGCCGCCGAGAAGGGAAAGATAAAGGTGCGCAAGGTGGAAGACCTCACTGCCGCAAAGGCGGAAATACTGATTCACCTGACCCCGGGAGCAAGCAGCGACAAGACGATAGATGCACTGTATGCCTGCACTGACTGCGAGGTGAGCATATCACCGAACTGTTGCGTGATAGACGACCGCCAGCCCTGTTTCCTCGCCATAAGCGACGTGCTGCGCCGCAACGTGGACACCACGCTTGAGTTGTTGCGGAAGGAGCGCCTGATACGCAAGGGAGAGTTGCTGGAGAGCCTGCACTTTGCCACGCTGGAGCAGATATTCATAGAGGAAAGGATATACAAGGACAAGGAATTCGAGAACGCCAAGAGCAACGAGGAGGCCTGCCAGTGGATGGACAAGAGACTTACCCCTTGGTACCCTAAAATGGTGCGTGAGGTGACACGGGACGACCTCATGAGGCTGCTGGAGATAAAGATGCAGAGGATACTTCGCTTCAACAAGGACAAGGCGGAGGAGTTGATAGCGCACATAAAGAGTGAGATTAAGCAGATAGACCGAGAGCTGGCTAACATGGTGGAAGTGACGGCCGACTGGTTCCGCTCGCTGAAGGAGAAGTACGGGGCGCAGCACCCTCGGCTGACGGAGATAAAGAACTTCGACAACATATCGGCCGCCACGGTGGTGGAGGCTAACCAAAAGCTGTATATAAACAGAGATGAGGGCTTCCTTGGCACGGGGCTGAAGAAGGACGAGTATGTGTGCAACTGCTCAGACATGGATGACGTGATTCTCTTCTACAAAGACGGCACATACAAGGTGACCCACATAGCCGAGAAGCTCTTCGTGGGCGAGACGGAGCGCTCGAAAGCCGAGAAGAAGAGGGCGGAGATAATACATCTGGCCATCTTCAAGAAGACTGACACGCGCACGGTGTATAACGTGGTCTATACCGACGGTAAGAACGGGCGCAGCTTCATGAAACGCTTCAGCGTGACCAGCGTGGTGCGTGACCGCGAATATGACATCACGCAGGGCAAGGCGGGCAGCAAGGTGATATACTTCACAGCCAACCCCAACGGTGAGGCAGAGGTGATAAAAGTGACGCTGAAGCCTAACCCGAAGCTGAAGAGGATACTGTTCGACAAGGACTTCTCGGAGATAGCCATCAAGGGGCGGCAAGCCATGGGCAACCTGCTCTCGAAAGCGCCTATAGCGCGCATAGGGCTGAAGAGCCACGGCGGCAGCACCCTCGGGGGAAGGAAGGTGTGGTTCGACCGCGATGTCCGTCGCCTTAACTACGACTCCCTTGGCGACTACTTAGGGGAGTTCAACAGCGACGACCGCATACTGGTGATACTCCAGGGCGGGGAGTTCTACCTGAGCACTTTCGAGGCTAACAACCACTACGAGGACAATATACTGCGCATAGAGAAATTCCAGCCCTCGAAGGTGTGGACGCTCTGCCTCCAGGACGCTGACCAGGGCTATGCCTATCTGAAACGCTTCTCCCTCGGGGAGGCGGCGCTCAGCCGCCATCAGCAGTGCCTTGGCGAGAACCCTGAAAACCGCCTGCTCCTGCTCACCGACACTACCTATCCCCTCTTGCAGGTGAACCTTGGGGGAGACGACGCTCCGCGTGGGCCGCTCACCATAGAGGCGGAGAGTTTCGTGGGCGTTAAGGGCTTCAAGGCAAAGGGGAAGAGACTTACCACACTAAGCGTGGAGAGCATAGAGGAACTACCGCCTCTGCGCGAGGACGAGTCTCCCTCCGAGGATGAGTTCCCTGCCGAAGACCCCTCCGCCGATGAGATGCCGGGGGAGACCGAGGACCCCGACGGGGAGAAGACGGAAGAGCAGGTAAAGGATGAGCTGACGGGGCAATTGCGGCTGTTTGATTGACTGATACACACACATCTATACATTTTATGCCACGCGCCAGGTTGCTCTTGCTGCTATTGCTGCTCTGCCGCTGCCAGTGGGGAGTGGCGCAACGCGAATGCTCCACGCTTTTCGGCATAGGCAGAGCTAACCAGTACGACACTTATCTCTCGCCGGTGGAGTACCGTGGACCGCAGGTATCCATGTTACACACAACTCTCAGACCTTTACGCAAGGAGCCGCGGGTGGAGTTCAGCACTCTCACGCAGCTTGAGTATTCTTACTCGCACAATCCCTCCGGCACCACGCATGAGCATGGCGGGGCAGTGCGTTTCGACGCTGGCTGGAGCCGTCGTTGGAGGGACGTACTGCCTCGCCTTACGCTCTCGGCAGGAGGCATGGCAGGGGCTGATGTGGGCTTCCTCTATAATCTGAGGAACTCCAACAATCCTGCGCAGGCAAGGGCAGGGGTAAGGCTCTCCGCGGCGGTGGGTGCCGCATACGAGTTGCGCCTTAGGCAGCGGAGCGTCCATATCGGCTATAACGCCTCCCTGCCGCTCATGGGTGGCATGTTCTCTCCCCAGTATGGACAGAGCTATTACAACATATTCTCACAGGGGAATTACGACCACAACGTGGTGCTCACCCATCCGGGGAACTCCCTGTCGCTGCGCCAGCGGCTCACGGTGAGCTTGACCGTGAGGAAGCGTCGCGTCACTGTGGGTTACGTGAGCGACCTGCTGCAAGCCGAGCCCCACCACCTGCGGCAGCATCAGTATAGCCGCTCCCTGCTGGTGGGATGGGGGGTAGAAAAGGGAAGATGATGAATAGAAATGTTATTGTCTCATGTATAATAGTGTCTCTCGTCTCTCTCGTGGCGTGCGTGGACGAGGACGAGTTCCGTAACACGCCAGAGGGCAACTTCGAGGCTCTCTGGAGCATAATAGACCAGCGCTATTGTTTCCTCGACTATAAGCAGGAGACGCTTGGTGTGGACTGGGATGAGGTGCACGGCCGTTATCGGCAGCGCATCAGCGGCACGATGAACAGTGACCAGCTCTTTGAGGTACTCACGGACATGCTCTCGGAGTTGCAGGACGGGCATGTCAATCTCTACTCCGCGGGCAATGTGGCACGTTATTGGGGTTGGTATGAGGACTATGACAAGAATCTCGACGAGGAGCTACGCTCGCAATATCTTGGCACGGACTACCGCATTGCCTCTGGTCTGTACTACCGTATTCTCCCCGACAACATCGGTTACGTTGTTTGCGAGAGCTTTTCCACGGCTCTTGGCGACGGCAATGTCAGCGATATGCTTTACTATCTGCGTACCTGCAACGGGCTTATACTGGATGTAAGGGGCAATTCCGGCGGACAACTCACAAACGCCGAGCTGCTTGCCAGCCATTTCACCAACGAGCGTATACTCGTGGGTTACTCCACCTATAAGACGGGTCCTGGTCATTCCGACTTCGCTACCCCTGTGGCTGAATATCTCTCGCCCTCCGAGGGCGTGCGCTGGCAGAAGCCTGTGGTGGTGCTCACCAATCGCCAGTGTTTCAGCGCCTGCAACATCTTTGTGAGAGACATCCATGAGTGCCCCCTTGTCACCCTGCTTGGCGACCAGACGGGCGGCGGCAGCGGCATGCCCTTCAGCACCGAGTTGCCTAATGGCTGGGCGGTGCGTTTCAGCGCCTCTCCCAGTTACGACGCTGAGATGAACCAGATAGAGTTCGGCATACAGCCTGATATCTCCTGCTCCCTCGACAGTCTCTCCGCCCTGCAAGGCATAGACACTATTATAGAGGAGGCAAGGGCTTTGCTCGCGCAGTAGAGGCATAGCCGCGATTATCTTCGATGAGGGCTTTGCCGCTCGCTGGGCAGTCCGAGCGCCAGAGGCGCTCCACATGGTTAGCCGAGGGCCTCTTCTACAGCCCCTGCGGGGCTGAACAGGGTTAGCCGTGGGTCCTTGGACCCACGGTAAAGGTACGAGTAGGGAGTGAGTGCCGGAGGTACTCAACATACCTGCTAATACGCATTATCTTAATATCTTGAGTACCTCTGGCACTCTTTCGCGTTACGCCACGGCTAACCTCGTTGAGTGGCTCCGCCACTCGGACTGCTTGCGTTTTTATTGCGGGTTTCCATTTTGACACACCCTCGTACCGCTTGCGAAATCCCTTATCTAATCCACTGTCATTACTGGAACGACGCATTGTCATACACGCAGGATTCCTCTGTGACACGGTACGGTGATGCCGCTGTCTTTCCCACGTCACGGTACTGCCATTGTAATAATCTTTTGGTGATTTTCACCCCTTTTTAGGCACCGAATCGCGGACTGGTCATGCGCCTTCGCCGGCTTCTCCGCGAAAGAGGCGCTTTTTGCCCAATAGCAAACCGGCGGGAACAGGGATTAGAACATCCATATCAGCGCATAACTTTCCCATACCTATCCCTTGCATACTATAAAACAAATAGTTATCTTTGCGGAAGATGCGCTTTGGGA
>JAJPYT010000190.1 GCA_021204845.1 Prevotellaceae bacterium
CTGCTGAAAGCCAGAAAAGGGACACGTTGCAACCTAATTAGGTTTCGCATGAAAGCTAATTAGGTTTCCGTCGCAAGCTAATTAGGTTTGGGGCGAAAGCTAATTAGGTTTTCATCGAGACGACTATTCGAATCACCTCACACGACGGGTCGAGTCACCTCACACGACGGGTCGAGTCACCCCACATCCGCAGGGACGTTTTTGCTTTCCCTTTGTCGTTCTATGAGCGACGCAACGTCGTTCGGGAAATGACGCTATGTCGTTCATAAGCTCACACCGGCAAACGAAAGGGTGGCTGATATGCCCAAGTACCTTCTGCTCCGCTCGCTTTTGCCCTGCCTGCCGCAGCCTCGCTACTGCTGGCGCAGCCGCTTGTGGGCGGCATCCATGCGCAGGAAAATGAAAAGCAGAATGGTGAAGCCCCAGAGTGAGGAGCCGCCATAGCTGAAGAAGGGTAGGGGAATGCCTATCACGGGAGTTAGCCCCAGTACCATTCCCACATTTATGAATACATGGAAAAGGAAAATGCTGGCTACCGAGTAACCATAGACCCGCCCCATGGTGTCGGGCTGACGCTCGGCAAGCACAATCAGGCGGATTATAAAGAAGAGGAATAGCAACAGAACCGCGGCGCAACCGGCAAAGCCCTCCTCCTCGCCAACGGTGCAGAAAATAAAGTCGGTGGCTTGCTCAGGCACATATTTCAGTTTTGTCTGCGTGCCGTTAAGGAAGCCCTTGCCCTGCAAACCTCCGCTGCCAATGGCTATCTTCGCCTGAATCACGTTGTAACCAGCCCCACGGGGGTCGTCCTCCATGCCAAGGAGCACACGTATTCGCGTTTGCTGGTGCAGCTCCAGAACATCGTCCATCAACTTGTCGCAGCTATAATGGAAACCCACTGAAGCCACGGCAAACAGAGCAATATAGAAGTAGCGCATGGTGCGCTCGCCTATGGCACGATAGAGCAGGAAAACCACCAAGGCGGCACAGCGGCAAAGCATTACCCAATTGACATCGAAAGCGAAAATGACACGCGCCACCAGCACCGCCACAGCCGACACGGCAAAGCCGCCTCCCAGCATGCGCCAGAAAGGAAGGCTTTGGCGTCTCGTGTAGACACGCGCCATGCAAAGCGTGATGATAATGATAAGCCACAAAACCATGAAAGTGCCTGACGAACAACCTTCTATGCCGAACAACGGCACGTCGGCATAGCGCACGCCCACGACAAAGTAGGCAATCGCCGAGATGCCAGCCAAAAGGATGCTGCCAGGCATGCCCTCGCGGTAGAGCATGATGAAAAAAGCCAGGTAGACAAGGGCGCAACCAGTCTCTTTCTGCATGATAATCAAGCCCATGGGAAGCAGCACAAGAAGCCACGTGGCAATGAGGTCGCGCCAGTGCCCGATATTGAAGTCGTAGCGGCTGATGTATTTTGCCAGGCACAGGGCAGTGGGGAACTTGGCGAACTCTGCGGGCTGGAAACTGTAGGGCCCGATTTTAATCCACGAGAAAGAGCCTTTTATCTCGTGCGCCACAAAGGGCGTTATGAGCAGCAGCACCATGAAAGCGAGGTAGAAGATATAGGCAAAGGCATCGTAAAGATTCTCGTCGGTGAAGAGTATCACTATGGCGATAAGTATTGACGAGGCTATCCACATAATCTGCAAACCGCTGCGGGTGGAGAGGTCAAGGAAGTTATAGCCCATATCGGGCTCGTAACTCGCCCCGCAAACACTCATCCATCCCAAACCCATGAGTATGAGATAAATGACGATTATGGGCCAGTCGAGCGACGTGAATATATTGCCTTGCCTATCTCTCCCCAGTGCCATAGTATATAACCTTTTCTTCTATCTGTTCGGCTTTAGCCTCGCTTTCGGGCGAGAGCTGGCCGTTTATGTATTGCTCCATCAGCAGCGCCCCTATCGGCACGCCAAAAGTGGCTCCCCAGCCTCCATTCTCCACATAGACAGCGATTGCTATCTTGGGGTTGTCCTTGGGGGCAAAGCCCATGAAGACGGAGTGGTCGTGTCCGCGGTTTTGCGCTGTGCCAGTCTTGCCGCAGGTCTCAAACCACGGATTGTTTGCCACTCGGCACGTGCCGCCCAACACGGCGTTTCGCATTCCCTCCACAATATATTCGTAGTTCTTGCGGCTCGCCATAGTGTAATGCCGCTTCGTGTACATGGTATCCAGCGGCTCGTCCTGCACCTCACGCACCACGTGGGGCGTTATGTAGTAGCCGCGGTTGGCTATGGTGGCGCAAAGGTTGGCTATCTGCAAGGGGGTAAGGTTCACCTCACCTTGCCCTATGGCTATTGATATGACAGTCAGTCCGTTCCAACTGCCGCGGTATGCCTTGTCGTAAAACTCGGCATTGGGAATCATTCCCCTCTTCTCGCCTGGCAGGTCTATACCGAGTTTGTAGCCGAAGCCCATGCTCACCATGTAGTCCTTCCAGCGTGTCATTGCCTCCTGCACGCTGCTGTATTTCTTGCGGTTGGCGAACATATAGTAAAGTCCCCAACAGAAATAGCCGTTACAAGAGGTGGCAATGGCGGGAATGAGCGAGAGAGGCGAGGCGTGCCCGTGACAGCCCACCTTCAGGGCGCGGAAGTGGAAGCCGTGGTTGCATGGGAAGGAGGTGGCTGTGGTGATGATGCCCTCCTCGAGAAACGTGAGCGCCTGGCTGGTCTTGAACGTGGAGCCTGGCGGATATTGCCCCATGATGGCGCGGTTGAGCAGTGGCTTCATGGGGTCTGCCGCCAGTGCCAGACTGTTTTTCCCACGGTCTCGCCCCGTGAGCAGATTGGGGTCGTAGCTCGGGCTTGACACCATGCAGAGCACCTCGCCCGTCGAGGGTTCTATCGCCACTATGCTGCCTAACTTGTTCTTCATCAGCCGCTCACCAAGTGCCTGAAGGTCAATGTCTATGCTCAGCGTCACGTTCTTCCCCGGTATGGGCTGGCGGTCGAGAGCTCCACCCATGTATTGCCCTTTTATTCTTCCCTGCGCGTCACGCAGGAGTATCTTCACGCCTTTCTCTCCCCTTAGCTGCCGTTCGTAACTGCGCTCCACGCCTAACTTACCTATATAGTCGCCGCTGCGGTAGTAATCGTCCTCCTCTATGTCGGCAGGGCTCACCTCGCCCACGTCGCCTAAAATGTGCGCAGCGTTGGCGCAGTTATATTGCCGGATAGTGCGCTTCTGCACGTAAAAGCCCGGATAGAGGAACATTTTTTCCTGGAAACTCGAATATTCCTCGGCGGAGAGCTGGCTCATGAACACCTGTTGCGTGTAGCTGCTGTAGCCTAAGTTGTGGTTGCGGTCTTTTATCTCTTCCATCCTTTGCTCGTACCACTCTGGAGTTATGCCGAGCGTCTCGCAAAGGTCGAGGGTGTCCACCCCAACCTGTTCGTTCATCACAACCATAACGTCGTATGAGGGTTGGTTGTAAACCAGCAAGTTGCCGTTGCGGTCGCTTATGGCTCCGCGAGCAGGGAAAAGCACTTGTTTCAGTAGCGCGTTGGAATCGGCGTTCCGCTTGTAGTCGTCGCTCATGAGCTGAAGGGCGAAAAGGCGCAGCAGAAAAACGAGCGTCACCACCACGGCAGCGCCGCCAATGACGAATTTACGTTTCTCAAGTCTGTAATCCTTCCTGTTCTCCATCTCTTCGTGGACTGCGCCTTCCTCTCACTCATGCGTCTGCCGACTGCCGGGGGCGTTTCCTGTCGCGCGCGGTCTCCAGCGTGAGCATCACTATCATACTGAGAACCACGGAACTGACAAGAGTGAAAAGGGCATCCAGCGGACTGTAAAAACTCATATATTCCAGCGCCACAAACACGGTGTGGTGGATGAGAGTGAGCATAAGCATGAAGAAAATGTGCCTGCCAGTGCCCAACGAGCGGTAAGAGGCGGTGAAATCCTCCGCTCTCTCCTTGGGGGCGAGGGCTTCCAGCAAGGGGCGCTGCACGAAAGCCGCCAATGTGAGCGAGGCGCTGGCAAGCCCTGGCGTGGCGGAAAGGAAGTCGATGATGAAGCCTAAGGCGAAAGCCCAGCACATGGTCACCACACGGTTTGCGTTGATGGGTATGTAGCAGAGCAGCAAAACATATATCATCGGAGTGGCATAGCCCAAGAGGTGGAAGTGGTTACACACGAGCACCTGAGCCGCAGCCAGCACAATCAGCTGCCAAATCCGTTTCATTACGGTCTGCATCATGGCTTTCTCTTCCGTGGGTCTGAAGACCCCTGGCTACCATTAGAGGTTTGACCTTTCTTATTCTTTGCCGAAGGCTGGGCAGGCGGCGTGGTTGCGTCGCGTATGTCTTGCTCGTCGGGGTTACTTACAACCAGCACCTCGTTAAGGCGTGCCACATCGGTGCTAAGCTGCACCGTAAGCTGAAGAGCCTGCCCGTCTGCCGAGTCACTTATTTTCACCACTCTGCCCACGAATATTCCTTCGGGAAAGATGTGGCTGAAACCGCTCGTCTCCACGACATCATTCACTTTCACTGGTGCGTGATGGGGCACATCGTCGAGGATGGCGACCAGCGGATTGCCGCCGTTCCAGTGGAGGTAGCCAAAGTAGTTCGAGCCACGCAACCGACAACTGATGCTCGACTTGGAATTAAGAATAGGTATTACCGTGGCGTAGTGGTTACTCACCTGCGAGACTATTCCCACGATGCCCGTGCCACAAAGCACGCCCTGCTCACGCTGTACGCCGTCGGCTCTACCCTTGTTTATCAGCATTATGTTATCAGCGTGCCTCACACTGTTGCCACACACTTGGGCTGGAATGAGTAGCCTGCCCTGAGTTTGCTCCGCCAGTTTCTCCTCGGTAAGGGAGGGCACGTGCTTCAGCGTGGCAATCTCGTCACGCAAGGTCTCCAGATTCTGTTGCAGAATCACGTTGCGCCGCGTGAGCCGCTTGTTCTCCTCTTTCAGGAAAGCATAATAATCAATCTGCCCCCTCATCTCGGCAATGAAGCCAGCCACCTCGGTTGAATAGTCGAACCAGACACTCCTTTGGTAAGGGTTGAAGCGAAAGAGCATCGTCAGGCTTGCCGCCTCCAGCAGGATTAGGACAGCCCAATGCGCCTTGCTTTTTATGATTTCCAGCAGACCCGACACGCCGTTTTCCGTGTTACATCAGGAAGGAGAAGGCTTGTATGTTCTTCAGCGCCACGCCTGTGCCTTTCGCCACACAGTGGAGCGAGTCGTCGGCTACGTGGAAGGGAATGTTTATCTTGTTGCTCAGCCTCTTGTCAAGTCCGCGCAACAGCGCTCCACCGCCCGAGAGCCAGATACCTTTCTTCACGATGTCTGCGTAAAGTTCTGGCGGTGTCTCCTCAAGTGCCTGCAAGATGGCGGTCTCAAGTTTGTTTATCGTCTTTTCTAAGCAGTGGGCTATCTCCTGATAGCAAACCGCCACTTCCATCGGCAGGGCAGTTATCTTGTTAGGCCCGCTTATCACGTAGTCGGCGGGTGCCTCCTCGCCAAGGTCGGTAAGTGCCGAACCCACGTTTATCTTTATGCGCTCCGCCATGCGCTCTGACACTTTCATGTTGTGCTGGCGGCTCATGTGCTCCTGTATGTCGGCAGTTAGCTCGTCTCCCGCAACGCGCTGGCTCTTGTTCACCACTATACCACCTAACGAGATAACGGCTATCTCGGTGCTTCCGCCGCCAATGTCAACTACCATGTTTCCCTCGGGAGCCAACACGTCAAGCCCTATGCCCACAGCGGCTGCCAGAGGCTCGTAGATGAGGTAAATCTCCCTTGCTCCCGCCTGCTCGGCACTGTCGCGCACGGCTCGCAGCTCCACCTCGGTGCTGCCGCTGGGCACGCCAATCACCATTTTCAGCGAAGGGCTGAAGAGGCTGCGCCCTGGCGCCGCCATCTTTATCAGACCACGTATCATCTTCTCGCAAGCGTTGAAGTCGGCAATCACTCCGTCTCTCAACGGTCTCACTGTCTTTATGTTGTCATTCGTCTTCTCGTGCATCTCCTTGGCTTTGCCACCCACCGCTATCATCTGTTCCGTGCGGCGGTCAAGCGCCACCACGCTGGGCTCGTCCACCACAATCTTTCCGTTGCAGATTATTATGGTGTTCGCGGTGCCCAAATCCATGGCTATCTCTCTCTTAAATGAAAACCATCCCATAGAGCTTCTACTTAAATATGTGATATATCTGTCTGTTAGTCAAGTCTCTTAAAGCGTCTCGAACCATGCGTGTATGGCAGTGTCGTAGTGGCTGGTGGTGGCGAAGGCGCGTGTGGCAAGCCAGCGGCGTTGCTCCTCGGTAGTGGCTGCTCCCTGTTCCTTCAGAATTTTCAGCAGGGGGGCGTAGTCAGCTTTCGACGACACTATCGCCACATCAGCATAATTCTTTGCCGCCGCCCTTATGAGCGAAATGCCGCCAATATCTATTTTTTCTATCGTGTCCTGCACTGATGCTCCGCTTGCCACGGTTTGCTCGAAGGGGTAGAGGTCCACAATCACCAGGTCTATCTCCGGTATTCCATACTGCCCCATCTGCTGCTTGTCGCCCTCATCGCTACGGCGTGCCAGTATGCCGCCAAACACCTTCGGGTGCAGCGTCTTCACCCTTCCGCCTAAAATGCTGGGATACGAGGTCAGGTCTTCCACCTTCTTGCACGGTATGCCCAAGCTCTCAATGAACGCCTGCGTGCCCCCTGTGCTTAGCAGTTCCACGCCCTCGCTTGCCAACAGGTGGAGTATCTCGTCAAGCCCGTCTTTGTGGAACACGCTCACCAATGCCCGTTGTATTTTCTTCATGTCTGTATGTCTTTAGTTTTAGTTGTTTACACTATATGTATTATATGCGTGGCAAAGGTACGAAATATAGAAAGTTTCCGCAAGAATTTGCCCTCATATTTTTATTATGCTTATTTTCTTACACCGCCAATACCAGCAAAGTTAAAATAGTATAAGCCTCGCCACCCTCGCTTAAACGTCTCGCAGGCTCGGCAGTCATAGATGGCGAAAAGAGACAAAACGGGGCTCAGCCCCACAACAAGTAAAACAAAAAATAAAACAAATTGGAACTATGAAAAAGATTATGATTCTTGTAAGCGCCATCATGATGACCGCTGCAACTTATGCACAAAAGAACACAAACGTAACTCCGTTCGATAAAGTGAATGTAAACGTTCCCGCCCGCGTGAGGTTCGTATATGGCGAGAATTTCTCCGTCAGCGTCCGCTCCGCAAACACTTACGAGGCTTCCGCAGTTCGCTGCGAGGTGAAGGACGGCACACTGACAATTAACAATCTCGGTGACGCTGCCAATCAAGACGAGCTCTGCATCACCATCGTAAGCCCCGTTGAGCCGCAGCTCAACCTCGGTCGCAACGTGGAGATAAAGTAAGCCTCACACACTTATAGGTTAGTTATTTATTCATCAGCCACCGAAGCTCTTGGGCAGCCTCGGTGGCTTCTTTTTGTGAGAATGGAATTGCTTTCAGATATAGTATACTTTCATTGTAAGCCGCCTTCAACCCTTGCCTGCATACTCTTTCGCCCTAAGCTAAAAGATGGTGAAATTATTGTCCCTATTCTAACGAACAGAAGAAATCACCTGCTTTTAAGATATTTCTATATCCAATCAAATCCAAATTGTTGTTGTATGGGGTATACTGTTCCATCATCCTCTTTTACAATACGCTTCCTAAGCATCGCTTTATATGCTTTTCTTAGACATCTATATATATTTTCACTCATACGTTTATAACCCAATTCTTTTGCTGTTGATACAAACAGCTCTTCTGGAGTCAAAGCACGACGGCTTTGTGCAACGATTTTCAGAGCCTCAATGAGTTCTTGTTTTGAAATATACTGTATTTCACGAGGTGTTCCAACTGCTCTTCTGGGGGTCACCACTTTTAACCCCTTAATTGTCACAAAATTACTTTTTCTGAGCGTTACCTTTTTGCTTAATTTATTCTTTATTTGATTGGAAACTTGTTCAAGCACATAACTTGTTGCTTTCTCTCTACTATACAACGGAGCAACTCTTCGGCACAGCTCACTAATGTGTATCGGTTGCTCTCTCTCAACCACCTTAAAAATAGCGTCACTTATTGTCATTTCCCGCAATTCGTCTATATTTGCGTAGACATAATCTGGGAACAGACCTTCCGACTTGCGTGCCTCGGTGCCAAAGTCACCTGCATCAAGCTCCGTCTGTACGACTTTTTGGAACTCATCATCAGTCGGGGTTTCGTCTGGTTCACTTCCTTTCGTTTCGCCCGACACGTCTACGTCATTTAGTTCTGGCATTGATTCGCTACCATTATCCTCAGGCTCATCCTGAGGTGAAGGCTCTGTGGGTTCTTCATCAATCTGAGCATTGGCTAAGGCATTCTCAACAGCATCAATTAACCTGTCTTTCTCTGTTTTCGTATTCCTTATCCAGTCGGTCGACCAGATGCGATAGATCTTCCACCCCATCTCTTCCAGTATGTCTTGCCGCAGTCTATCCCTTTCCCTTGCCGTCCGTGAACTATGGTAAGACGCACCGTCGCATTCGATGCCAAGAACGAACACCCCGTTAAGCTTAGGGTGGGGGATGGCCATGTCGATCCTGTATCCAGAGCATCCTACTTGTGTTATTACACCATGATATCCCTCAGAATACAAGAAATCATAAACGGATTCCTCAAATGGAGAATCAAATGTCGGATCTGTTGAATACGAGAGTTCTCCTTGTAAAGCGTTGATGCCCTGCTGGGCAAACTCGATGTACGAACGTAACATCTTTACTCCTCCCGCCGTATTGTCGTTGACTGTAATATCTGTTGGCTGAATGGAGCCAACCAGTTTGACGTTATATTTCGCACGAGTGATGGCAACATTCAAACGGCGGTAGCCCTGCTCCTGATTTAATGGTCCGAAGTTCTGGTACATCCTTCCTTGTTCATCTCTTGCATAACCAATGCTGAAAATGATAGTGTCCCGCTCATCGCCTTGCACATTTTCGAGGTTCTTGACGAAAAAGTCATCTTCTCTACCTTCATTAAAGAAACCCTCGAACCTTTTATCTTTAAGCCGCATTTTCCGTATCGCAGCATCTACCGCTTCCTGCTGCGATGCACTGAATGCGACAACTCCCAGAGAACGCTTATCACGATAATTGCTGAAATGCTCAAACACCAATTCCGCAACCCGTTCGGCTTCTATCATATTGTTTCGTTGACCACCTCTGCTGAATCTGCCGTCTTTAACATAAACGTATTCAACGCCATAATCTGGCTGGCTGTCTTTTGTCGAAGGGAATGTAATCAGTCGACTTTCGTATATCTTCGCATTCGAGAATGCGATAAGGTGCTCATGGCGGCTACGGTAGTGCCATAATAATTGGCGAAATGGTAACACTGTTGCCGCTTCGTCGAGAATAGACTCATATCCGCCAGCATTGCTACCTTGTTGCTGTCCGTTCGCATCGTTACCTTGTTCTTGTTCGTTAGCATCATAATTATCATCATTATCATCTAATCTGCCTCTAAAGAAACTTGTTGGTGGAAGCTGTTCGGGGTCACCTGCGATGATGACCTGCTTCCCCCTCATGATTGCGCCCACGGCATCCTCGGTGCAAACCTGCGAAGCTTCGTCGAAGATTACCATATCAAAGGCGAAGTGATTTGACTCGAGATAAACGCTGACCGACAGGGGCGACATCATGAAGCAAGGCTTTAAAGTCATTAACAGGTTGGGTATGTCGGCAAACAACTGCCTAAGCCGCCTCCCCCCTCGCCTCCTTCTTCGCTCACGTTCCAATTCCGCGGCTTCGCTGCTGGCAGGTTCTTCGTTAGCTTCGGCTGATGAGAGGAATTTACTTATTCTGTCTCTTACCAGCTTTCTAACCCTTGCTTGAGCGATTCCGAATTGATCTTTATCTAATCTGCGGAAGTTGGTGATTGATTTGTCGTGGTCGCATCTTTTTTCTATAGCTGGGAATTGAGGGCGTACAACGTCAAACCACCGCTTATAGAATTTTTTTAGATATCCGTTGACTATTACGTCCGCTGCAATATCGTTTTCTTCTACCAGCCGAATGTAAGAAGACAAGCCCACAGCCTTACACTTCTCAAATGATATTCTATAATGTAGCCATTCATTTAAAAGGGGTATGTTATTCTTGCATTCACTTAAGCGGTGTGCCAAATCACTGATATCACATTCTTTGAAGGAGTTCTGTTCATCAAACCTATTGAAGAATTTATCCAGTTTCTCTCGTATGGAGCTATAAAGTTCGGTCATGGAAGGCAGAACTCGTCTGCAATATTCTATGGTATCACCATCTTCGCATATTCGTGTAATAAGCTCTTCGGGAAGTTCTAAATGGTTCATTAGCACCCTTAGTTCTATCGCAAACCCGATGGCTCTGTCAAGTTTCTCCCAGTCGGTGTTCTCGCCCTGATAATATCTACCATAGAGGCAGTCGAAAGACTCTTTCCTTTTTGACACCTCAGTGCTAGCGTCATGATATGCCCTCATCTCTTCCAGTAAGCGCTTTGCTTGTTCGTAGCTTATCTTCTTTCCCGTTCGTGAGAAGCCTCTAAGCGTCCTGATATCTCTATGGTACTGCAGTCTGAATACTCGGGTAAATGAGGCATAGGTGCTTCTGAACCTCTGCAACATGGGGTAAGAGTAATTGTTCAGTATCTCCTCATCAAAGTCTTCGAGAATGGTATTCTTATGCGCCTTGACTGTTTCGTGTAATTCCCTTTGCGAGGGGAGCTCTTTCTGTACATCCTTAATGCCGTTATCATACACCCATTTCGTAAGTGTCATGGGAGATTTGACGGCAACATTGAGAAACTTAATAGTGGCGCCCAATCCCACCAAAGATGGTTGAAAGTTAAGCTGTAATTCACCAATGCATTCGTTTAAGCTTCTCTCTATCTCTGATAGGGTTGGCAAGATGCCGTCAATATCTGGGCCTATTCGATCACGCAATTCAAACGTTAGATAGTCCGCTTCACGAAAACCTCTCCACACGTTCTGGCTGTAGGGAACAGTTCTGTTCCTGATTGTTTGGGCAAGTCTTTCAAGCGAACTCTTGCGCTCCTCTAACTTATCCCTCGTTATTTGAGCGGCATCGTCAATCTCAAAGACGAAATCAGGAACCTTATCCAATTTCGCAAATCTGCCATTTATCTCGTATACGCTAAGATTTAATGGAGTATATGATGACTTATGCAATTCATCCCGATACTTGTTGAGAGAGGTACGCTCTTTTTCAAGCTTATCAAGCTTGCGCAGTTCTTCGTCTGATACTTCGCTATTACCACCCTTTTCTTCATAGCCTCTCCATTCTCCATTCTCCATAGCCTCTCCAAGCTCTCCCACCACATCAATCCTGTTTTCGTCATGACTATGTAGAGAAAGGCAGAAATCAGACAACCCAACGGTTTTAAGACGTTTGTAGACCACGTCCAATGCCGCCACTTTCTCGGAAACGAACAACACTTTCTTCTTATCGGCTAACGCCTCTGCAATAATATTCGTGATAGTTTGGCTTTTACCAGTCCCAGGAGGACCTTGCAACACGAAACTGATTCCTTTTTTTGAGAGCAATATGGCATCTTGTTGACTTGAGTCGGCATCTACAACTTGGAATGTTTCCGTTGGTGGGGTCGCGTCGTGGTCATAATTGTTTAAGCCATCGGGAACACCAGACAGCCTTTTCCCTCTTGCGATAGCCATGATTATGGGATTGCTTGCCAATAGTTCCCTGTTCCTTTCAAGATCCTTAACCATATTAATCTTCGGAAACTGAAGAATGGTCAGGTTCACACAGAGTTCGACAGACCATCCGTTGTTCGGGGCAATTGCTCTCTTAATCTCATCAAAGTATTCACAAATATTCTCATTTGAACTGTCGAAATGAGGAAGGTCGATGCCAAAGTCATGATGGAGCTTGTGAAGCAATGTCGGGTTAACTACTATCTCATCATCGTACAAACTTAATCTGTAAGGCGAGTATAGAGACTGGACTGTGAGATTGACCGGGACAAGAACTAATGGCGAGGCAAATTCTTGATCGGGATTATCGCCTTCGTTCCACTTAAGCAGCCCAAATGCAAGAAACAAAACATTAACGCCTCGCTCCTGAAATGTCGTTCTTACTTTGCTTCGTAAGTTCCTTAGCGTTTTCTGTAGCTCTACTACATCTGTCGATGTCTCCACGTCACCCTTACTCACTCTTGTGTTGGCATCCAGCGTTTCAGCATTGGTGTATGAGAAGACTATCGGTCTTTCAGATATTGCGATCCTCCTGTATAACTTGTCATAAGAAGGAGACGTGATTTTCACATTAGAACGCCTTGTCTCCCGAAAGTTGATAAGCCTATTCCTTGCGCCATAATCTAATAAGAGCCTCTTCCAATCTTCTATTTTCCTATTTAGCTCTTTCATCTGCTCTTTCATCTGCTCTTTCATCTGCTCTTCCATCTGCTCTTCCATCTGATACTGTTTTTTATGATATAGACGATTACTTCCTCGTATTATCTTACTTGTTTTGAGGTTGTGATCTGCTCCCCTCACAAGAATTCACAAGCCGCCTGCATTCGTGAAACAGCCTCAAAGTTAATAAAATTATTTATTAATACTATGACAATATGCTCATTTATGAGTTTACGCCCAAATATATTTGTGCTATTGTGTCCATAGTTATAAAGATGATAACACGTCAAAATGATTACCCAAATACCCGTCGGGCATAAGAAACGACCTTCTATTTATTGCGGAAAAGAGTATTGTTTTAGAAGCAATATACCTCTTTTTATACCATTGCTTCTATTTCTTAAGTTCAGGGTCTTGGGTACATACAGCATCCAATACATCATAGTTTGTGAAAGAACTAAACATCTTGTCTCCACATATCAACGCCTTGTATTGGTCTATCGAACGCTGCAACATAGTGTTTTTAACGTGATAACCCACAGAGAGTCAGTCTCTTATAAGTAGTTATTTATTCATCAGCCACCGAAGCTCTTGGGCAGCCTCGGTGGCTTCTTTTTGTGACCAAAGAAAACAACTCCCGTTTCCTGCGTCATTCTCAAAATGACAGCCGTCATTCAAAAAACGGCAGTTGGTCACTAAGACGGGAATACCTGCAAATTTAACCGAGTAGAATTGCCTTTTCATAGACTTCGAGGGAGGGGAATGTGTGTATCTCTTAGTTAGAGATCGACATGACCACAAAGTTACTAATATATTTACTTATATCATACATTTAGACCCCATAAATTTGTCATAAGGTACACTTTTTCTCGCTATTGTTTGCCACACATTTATATGCCGTAACAATAAGTTATTGACATAAAGGCTGTTATAAAAATGAATATCTCTAACTAAGAGATTCACGCTTTCTCTATAGAAAAGATTGACAAAATGATGTTAACAGCATGTGGAGAAAATAGTGTATGAGTAGTATTGGAAAGAAAGTTATTTTAGCAGATTGCTCTGCTGATGGGCTACAAGATTTCTTGTCAGCTTTTAAAGAAAAGCCGCGCAGCAATGAGTGGGTAGTTCTATCGTCAGTCGCGAATTGGGGACGACAAAGTAAGGTTGATAATCTAAGAAGATACGTGAAGTACTTTTCTTTCCCTCTTGAAGTCTTCCTGCATCGTGAACAATATGAAATGATTATCGGATGGCAACAGTTTTATGCATTGACGTTTTGCTTCTTTAGTAATATATTCCACGTAAAGAAGAAGCAGGCACTAATAGTAGCCCTAAACTTCACATACAAAGAAAAGTCTGGTTTTATAGGAAAACTTTACAAATGGTTCGTAAAGCGTGCGGTTTCTAATAAATATCTCGATTACATACATGTCCCATCACATGATTATGCGGAAATATTTAGCAAAGAGTTTAATTATCCATTCGAGAGGATTCTTGTTTGTCCGTTCGGAGTAGAAGACCGCTCATCAACTTATTCGGGTTGTTCAATCCCAGAAGATTTCGGCATTGCTGAACATTTCGCTTTGGCTATTGGAAGAAGCAATCGCGATTACGATTTTTTGATTCAAGCATGGAGAGGAATAGACCTACCGTTGATAGTTATTTGTGACACTATAGAAATAAATGAAGCGGACATACCAGACAATGTAAAAGTTATTAAGACTGTCTCAGGTGTTGCACAATTCCCTTTTATAATGAACTGCACAATGTTGATATTGCCATTAAAAGATGGCTCAATACCCTCAGGAGACACTGTTTTGCTGACAGCAATGTCGTTCAGTAAAATCGTAATTGTTACCCAGCCAAGCACAATTGCAGAAATGTACATTAAAGACGGTGTTAATGGACTGACAATTAACAAGACAGAGCGGGAGCTAAAAGAAGCGGTATACCATGCCCTTCAGGACAACACCTTGGGTGTTACGGCAAGAAAAGACTATGAAAATAATTATTCTTTAAAAGCAATGGGCGATAGAATATATAGTCTACTCCCTTTATAAGCCGAAGAAGAGCCACCTCTCATCTATCCCGCCTTTTATTTGTCAAGAGCAGCCAAAGGGCGGAAAGGCATGAGAGGAGAATTATGCCTACGTATTCCAGATATTCCTTGATTTTACGCACTCGATATAGATTATTTGTCCTTCATAAGTTCGGAATCTCATGCAAATATACGGATATGATTTGTAACTATGAAAGATCTTATATCGTCATCTGCGATGAAAACCCGTTAAACCATTTGAGTGGAAGTGGGATTCATAAAGTGATTAAACCTTTATGGCGGGAGGTGGTCATAAGAGAAAAAGGAATAATCACTAAAAAAGAGACAGATATATGAGAACTACAATTCTTACACTTGCAATTGGCCTCTCTTTGGCGGTATGTGCCAGCGAGGCCACCGACAGCGTGACCCTTGAACTGAATAACGCGCGCCGCACGGTCACTTACCATGCGGCTCTGCTGGTGGACGGGGAGACTCTTACCCTGAAAAACGAGACTCTGAGCGCCACCGAGGGCAACCAGATTGCTGCCCTTGTGGTAAACGGAGGAAAACTGGTGCTTGACCATTGTACAATAGAGAAAACTGGCGACGGACTGCGCACTGGCGGCAGGCAAGGCGGCGGTCCGCAAATGGGCGGAGGCGAGCGTCCGCAACGCCCAGAGGGAGAGAACCCGCAAATGGGAGATGGAAGACCTGAACGACCAGAAGGAGATGAGCCGCAGATGGGAGAAGGCAGACCTCCGAGACCAGAGGGAGACAGCATCCGAATGGGAGGCAAGCGCCCTGAACCGAGGAGCGGTGAGGGTCCCGACGGAGGCGGCAGACCACAAAGACCTGGCGGTCAAGGAGGCCCTGGCGGTCAAGGAGGTCCTGGCGGGGGAGGCGGTGACGACGGATTCAACTTCTACGGGCTGAACAGTGCAGTGGTAGCAGTAGGGGAAGGCTCTGAAATTGAGATGATTGGCTGCACCGTGAACACCGATGCTGAATATGCTAACGCAGTGTTCTCCTGCGACGACGCACATATAACCATCACGGAGGGAATAAACATTAACACGCAAAAAGGCTCAAGCCGCGGACTCTTCGCCACATGCGCGGGAGTGATAACCGCCAGCGGCTCAGTAAACATTGACACGAAAGGTCCTCACTGCGCACCTCTTGCCACAGACCGCGGAGGAGGCACAGTGACCGTGGGCAACCCAGGAACTACAGACAAGAGCCAGCTGAACGCTGCCGGGGAGGGCTCACCCTGCATATATTCAACGGGAGATATCTCCGCCTATAACGCCACTGGTTCGGCAGCCGTCTCGCAAACTATGGTCATAGAGGGGAAAAACACCATCACTATTGAAGATTGCGACTTCACGGGAAACAGCCCGCAGCATGGCGGCATAATGCTTTACCAGAGCACGAGCGGAGATGCCAGCGTGGGAACCAGCGAGTTACGCATGAAAAACTGCACCATAAGGGACAACAGCGGCACGGCTATGATTCTTGTGACCAACACTCACAGCATCGTGGAAATGGAGGCTTGCACCTTGCTCGACCCGCAAGGCAACGCCATCAACACGGAATATCCGCTCGTGACCTGCCGCAACTGTAACACCGACGGTCATCACTGGGGGCGCGAAGGCAGCAACGGCGGACAAATAGACATAACGCTCAGGAACCAGACCCTCACAGGCACTCTGCTGGCGAACGAGACTGAATCCGCTATTACTCTCACTGCCGATTCCGCTTCCGACATCTCTGGCTTGCATATAGCCGATGGTAGCGGCTCTGTAGAGATAAAATAAAGACCGCCAAAAAGACAGTGACATTTGTTTTTTTTAGGGGAAATGGTTACATTTGTAGCGTTTAACAAGAAAATAACAAAGAAGTAAAAGTATGAAAAACTTGAAGTTTATGTTATGTGGAGCAAGCCTGTTGCTGTGCGCAAGTTGTGGCGCGCAAGCACAAAATGAGGATGCCACCGAAGACCAAGGGAACATCGTGATTGAAACGATTATGGCACGGCGCAGCATCCGTCAGTACACCGACCAGCCGGTGGAGCGTGAGAAACTGGAGCTGATGGCTCAGTGCGGCATAAACGCGCCCAGCGGTATGAACTTGCAACCGTGGCAAGTGCGCATAGTGGACAATGCCGAATATATCAACGGAATTAGCGACGCTTTCAAGGCTGCCAATCCGCAAATGGCGGGAGACGCATCTTTCAAGAATATGTTCCGCAACGCGACGGCTGTGATTTTCATCGCCTCGCCAGCTGACGGCAGCGGACAGTTGGAGTGTGGCTTACTGGGCGAGAACATGATACTTGCCGCACAGTCCATGGGATTGGGTACCTGCTGCTTAGGCGGTCCCATCGCGTTCATGAAGAACGACCCCTCTGCCGCTCCTTACGTTGAGAGACTCGCCTTGCCCGAAGGCTACCAACTGCTCTACGCCATTGCCGTGGGCTATCCCGACGAGTCCCCCGAGGCAAAGCCCCGCGATGCCGGAAAAGTGCAGTTTATAGAATAAGAGTCTGAAGCGGAGTCTTCCCGATTTTACGCTACTCGCTCTTGCCATGCGGCTGTTTGGCACATAGGATCCAAACGGCAGGGATAGTGATGTGGCGGAGGTAAAGTATAATGACGCTCTTTGAATGGCGAAATCACCAGCTGCTTTTCCGCTTCCGTGGGATAGTTGTGATTTGCTTTCAGATTTAGTAACTTTGAATGTGCAATAACAACATAACGTCAAACCATCAAAACCAGAAAAACTATGATATCACTGAAAGGCAAAACCATTTTCGATTTCTGCAAGGACAAGAAGATGTTAGGTGAAATCATTGATTGCGAGGAGAAGGAAATCGATGATTACAAAGAATATTATGAGGGGTGTTCGCAACTTGTCATCATGAGAGACATAAGGTTATACGCTCTCCGCATGCATGACACGGAACTTTTCAAAGCCGCGGAAAAGGCTTATGTTGAAGCAAAAGAAGCATGGAGAAAAATGGTGATGGAGGCAGAGGCGGAGGGCTTTGAAATTGATTAATCATACATTTCTCAGAAACCATGGCTTGCAAGCCAGTCGTCTATCTTTTGCTGTCTCGTTAAAAGGATTGAGAGACCGCTGGTGGATTCATCATTCTTTGCATCCTTAATCAGCCGCACAAGTTCTTTCAAGTCTTCCGAGCTTACGCTTTTACCATTGGCATACTTCAACCCTCCGTCAAGCAGCCCTTTCATCAATCCTTTTTCTTGCGTGCTGTACGGCTCGTTGAAAAGATGATTGCGGACGCTTGAATATACCTAAACCGTTGTGGTTTCATTTTGGATATAGTAACTTTGCATGTGCAATAACAACTCATCTCGAATCCCAGTTTTTGTGTTTTTACAATCTTTTTACCTCTCACCGCCAACTTGTCTGGCTTGTCCGCCAAACCCTTTGGTCTGTCCGCAAATATAGGATAATTATCCACACCGCCAACTCTTGACGGTGTTTTTTTGATAAAAAGAAAATCCTCGCTTCCAGAAGGTTGTAAAGTCCTCAGTCTCTTTTCTTTGCCTAAAAGTGCCGAAAAAGGCGTTTTCCAGCCCCGAAACAGCCATTTTGGGGCGTCATCTTTGCGAAAATGAATAAAAAACACTATTTTTGCAAAAAATAAAACTGATTACAGAGAAAGGCATCTGACATGACGAGAAACGAGCTACTTAAGTATTGCAGGTACTACAAGGGAGAGGAGGACTGCCCATTCAAGGAGGGAGATGTCAGAGGATTCTTCTGGTTCACTGAGAGAATGTACTTCCGCAACGCCGTCACTTGCGAGTTAGGCATTGACAGGTTTCTCGAGACTCGGAAAAATAGAGTGCGGCATTATATCGACACGCACCCCGACGAGACGAATATATATACCGACCCAAATGTCAGCATCCACACAAAGGCTTTCGCCTCATACGTCGAGGACATGTCTGCAAAGTGGAGACCGATGTCTCGTAATCTAATATTTGACTATTGATACTATGACAAAGGAAGAATTGAGGGGCAAGGGCATCAGCATAGAGGACGCGAGGAAGAAGTTCGGGGAGATTGAGGACTTCTATAAGCGGGAAGAGGGCGACATCATCTGGTGGACCGCGCCAGTCGGGACAATCGGTGTCATTTTGTTCTCTTTTGATAAAAAGACGTTGTTCAATATATACCCTGATGTGCCTGATAATTTAAGCGACGAGCAGCTGCGGGTCTTTTGCAGGGAGAATAAGGCGTGGGTCGAGCACTTCTCGTATATCAAGGAAGCAGCCGTCAAAAGGGGTGTTATTTAATTGAGCCGCCCGCGCCTTTCTGCTGTTTGCTCTCTTCCGTGTTTATATACTCAAGCAAATATCTGAATCCCTTATCCTTGGACAAGTCCTCAACGCTGAACAGCCATGCATGCTTATAGCCGCTCTTACCCATCGACACGTTGAACCTGTCCTTTAATTCTCCTTTAAGCGCATAGTCAGCGAGGCTGTGCCAATAATTGCCGCGCGGGTCATCTTGCAGCTCAAGGTATTCAAGAGAGTAACTTCCCATTCTCACTATGGCGGCATGGCGACCTATACCAAAGTAGTATTCCTTGCCTACATCCGTGACATTGCAGAGCAGCCTTCGCGCCATCGCGAGCGCATCCTTGTCTCTGTCCTCGATACCGCCGCAGGCTTTGGCTATCTTGCTTATATTGTCTGTATCGGCAAAATACTTCCGGCTGTCGCCACCTCTGAAATCAAGAACGTCATAGCCTGCCCTGTTGCCCGCATAAGCCAGCGCAAGTGATGAGCATGACCCGTCCGTATTGTCCGCTCCTCCCAAGTCGTCGATTATCTTGCCCACTCCTTTGGTCTCACCTTGGTGTTTATTGACGTAGATTCTGCCCACCTTGGCTTTGTCAAGCTCGTCGACTACGTCCTTGTATACTGATGTCTTTAGCACGCGCTCACGCACTGCATCCTTTATTTCCTTGACTTTCTCTGGTGTCCTTGCCCTGTGCCGCTCATCCGCTTTCGTGAAGATGTCCGTCTTGCGCTCTATGCGCTCCGTCTCCTCACGCAGGGCTTCCAAGTCGCCCTTTTCCATTAACCTTGCAAGCTCCGACGTGTCAATAGCGCTGAATTTCTTGGCGTCAGACAGAGCCGTGTTCGCATTTCTAATCGCCATCTCTTCCTCGGAAAGCTCTTTCCCTTGTCCTTTAGATTCATCGGGCTTCTCCGTCTCCTTCTCGCCCAGCGTGCCGTCCCATGGCGGCCCGCACGGTCTGGAGGTTGTCCTCGACGAAGTAGGGGGCTGTACCCCTCTCCAGAGCGTCCTCGATATACTCCTTGTTCTCGTCGACAAATGTCCGGAAGCCCTCGGGATAGTCCTCTATCTGCTCGTAGCCGGGCTCGTAGCCCTCGTCACCGCTAAGTGCCGCGTCCATGTCAGCCATCATCTGCTCCTCGGTGGCGAGTATCGGGGTGCATATACAGAAGCAGTTGGGGTGCCACCCCTCGAACACGAAGTCCTTCGGGTAGTCGCCCGCCAACTGGTCGCAGATGTCCTCCTTCGGGTGCGTTGTGATTTGCTTTCAGATTTAGTAACTTTGCATGTGCAATAACAACTGCCTGCGAGAGCGGCAACTCTTCTGTAATGTTGTGATTTGCTTTCAGATTTAGTAACTTTGCATATGCAATAACAGCCCGCTGAACGCCGGCAGGAGCAGGGAGGGCAGGACGGCGTTCTACCGGCAGCTGGAGGCGGTGGCGGACAGGCTCTCCCCCGACACTTTGATTATGTACGGGAATTCCCGATCTTTGCCACCGGACGTGATACTCAAAA
>JAJPYT010000117.1 GCA_021204845.1 Prevotellaceae bacterium
TCCATACCGGGGGTTAGAACCCCCGGCTACCAAGGGGGAGCACCTTCGGCGCTCACACACCCTCTATATTTATCGCCCCACCCACTGCTCGGGATTGAGCACGGTGGTCTCCTTGCGCAGCTGGAAGTGTAGCATGTAGTTGCCTGTGCCGTCGTTTGCCACAGTGCCGAGCAGGTCACGGGCTTTCACTTTCTGCCCTTTTGCCACTATCACCGAGGAGAGATTGCAGTAGACCGAGATGTAGCTGCCATGGCGCACAAGCACGTTCTTCATCCCCCCCAGCGAGAAGACAGCCGACACCTCCCCGTCGAACACGGCCCGCGCCCTCGCGCCGCTCTTTCCCATGTAGTTGGTGCCCTTGTTTTGCAGGGTCACGTTTTTGCTGCCCGACACGTTTGAGGCGTAGTGGGCGGCTATCATGTATTGCCCCGTGATGGGGACAGGCAGACGCCCCTTGTTGTTCTCGAAGCTGCCGTTGAGCTTCTGGTCCTCTGCCGTAAGCCATTTGCCTGGCGAGACGGCGGTCTTGCCGGTGGCGATGCCGCCAGTCTTAGAGCCCGAGGCTGCGGCTTTGCGCCTTGCCTCCTCCTCCGCCTTCTTGCGCGCCTGCTCTATCTCGAGGGCCACCTGCTGGTCTATCTTCTTCTGCAGCGCCTGTATCTGGGCGTTCTGGTCCTTCACTTGCTTTTGCAGCCCCTGCTCCTTCTTCTGCAGACTTTTCACGTTGTTCTGCTCCTCCACCTGCTGCTGCGTCAGCTTCCGCCTCTCCTCTATAAGGCTCTGCATCTTCTGGCTCACCTCGCTCTTCTTCGTCAGGAGCAGGTTCTGTCGCTCCAGCAGCGCCAGCTGGGCGGCCTGCACCTGCTCGCCTAAGGAGCGCTGATAGGAGGCATATTCCCTGGTGTAGCGCAGGCGGCGGTACATCTGGTTTATGTCCTTTGCCGCCAGGGCGAAGAGCAGGGTGCTGTTCACCTTATGATAAGCCTGCGCCATGCGCAGTGCCTGGGTATACTTCTGCTTCCTCTCGGTGAGCACGGAATCAAGCACCTTTATTTCCTGCTTGAGAGAGTCTACCTGGCGGCTGAGGCTGTCCAGCTCCGCCTCTGTGCGGTGGATGAACTGCACCCTCATTTCTATCTCTCTGTCAAGCGCCTTTATGTTCTGCTGCCCTTTCTTCACGCTTTTGCGCGTGTTGTCGAGGTCTGTCTTCGACTTTTTCAGGTTTTGCTGCAACTTCGTCTGCTGGCTTTTCAGGTCTTTCACCTTCTTGCTGTTCTGCGCCACGGAGGGCGACAGGGCGAGCAGGGCGAGCAGAATGGTGAGGAGCAGTCTCATTTCGTGACACTCATTATGGCTTTTGTCACTACCTGCAGCGTGACCTCCTCATAGTCCGAGGGTATCTCTGTACGGCTGTTCCAGTCGGCTGTCTCCTGCACTTTGCTAAGGTTGAAGGTGGCTTTATATTTGCTTGCGTCCTTTCCCTTCAGCGTTATCACCGCCTGCTGTGGGAACTGCCCGTCGCTCAGACTAAGCCAGTCGCCGCACGACCAGTCGACATAAGGGTTTGTTCCCGCCTCCTCACCCCAGAAGAAGCGCTGCAGATAGTTGAAATCCACCCCTGAGTCCCTGAGCAGGGGCACGTCGCTGTATGCCGACTTGAAGTAGCGTTTATTCACCTTGTCGAGCAACAGCACAGAGTCTCTGGTAAGTTCCAGCGTGCCAACGTTCATAGACAATATGAACACCGAATACGTGAGATTTATCTGCACCACGTCGTCTCGCAAGAGCCTGTAAGTGCCTCCGCAGTTTATGCTGCTCCCCCCTGCCTCCAGTGTCAGTTTCATTTTGGCGGAGATAGCCTGCACGTTTGTGTTTCGTGTTCCCTCTCCCCCTCCAGTGGTGGTTCCGGCAATGCCGCCAGTGTCCGAGCTTGTGGCGTGGCGTGAGCTGCGGCAGCCAGCCAGCGTAATCCCTGCGGCGAGAGCCGCCAGTAGTAAAAAGTGGTAATGTCTCATTCTGTCTTCTCCTCTGCCAGTCGCTGGTATCTTTCCGCCTCCTTGGTCAGCCCGTTGGCGGCATAGATGTCAGCGGCGTGTTGAATCATTTCGGGATGCAGCTCCTCGTCTGCCAGTATAGTCTCGTCCGTGGCTGAGGGCTGTATCACCCTGCTTATGTAGAACTTAGCCATCGAGAGGTTGCCACTGCGGAAGAGCACCCAGGCGTACGTGTCAAGGAAGGTGCGGTTCAGCGGCTCCAGTTTTATTGCCCTGTATGCCATCTCCTCCGCCTTGTCGAGTTGCTCTCCCTGCAAGGTCAGGTAATAGCTGTAGTTGTTAAGGCACGAGGCGTTGTTCTCGTTATACTCCAGGCTGGTGTCGTATGCCTTGTAAGCCTCCACCGTGTCGCCCCTCTCGTGGTAGCAGTCGCCCAACACATAGTAGAGGTCCGACACCATTTCGTCCGGTGATTCGTCGGTAACCTGCATCAGCCCGTTCCTGAAGGCCTCTATGGCATCGTCAAGGCGGCCCAGCTGATAGAGCACCGCTCCGTGGAAATAGTGGTAGGTGAGGTCGTCGGGATAAGAGTTTATGCCCATGCGGCACATCTCCAAAGCGTCCTCCAACTGCCCGTGCGCCATGTAGTAAGGCAGCAGGCGGTTTATGGCAAGCTGGTTGGAGGGGTCCAGCGCGAGTATGTCTCTCAGAGCCATGGCTATGGAGTCCTGGCTCGCTTTCGCATAGACGATATAAGCTGCCCTGAGCGAGTAGACCTCGGGGGTTGGGTACATGTGAGAGAGGCTGTCAAGCAGTTGCAGCGTGGTCTCCTTGCTGCCAGGCGTCGCCTTCAGCTCTTCCACAGCCTGAGAGAGCAGCGTCATTCTCAGGTCGGTGGAGACCCCAGAGGCGAACAACAGCGAGTCTCGCCTTGCCGCGTAAAGGGAATCCTCCCCCTTATGGTGCAGATATTCCATCATGGCTATCTGCAGGTCCTCGTTGTCGGGGTCGCTCTTTCTCACCATCTCGTAGCATTCGAGAGCCTTCTCCTCTTCCCCAGCCTCCAAATATTCACGCCCCAACAATATCGGTATGCGCATGTCGTGTGGCGACTCCTCCATCAGCGAGGTCAGTTCGGCAAAGGCTTCCTTACGCTTCTTCACGCTCTGGTAGAGATTATACTTCTCCATTGTGGTCTGCAGGCTTCTTCCGTCCAGCAGCTCTATTCTGTCAAGAGCAGATATGCACTTCTTCACGTCGCCCATTTCCCTGTACTCCATCTCTAACTGGTACAGCACATCGGTGCGCTTCGGCTGCATCCGCGCCAGTCTCTCTAAGGCGGGCACGCCCTCTTCACGGTTGCCCGCGTCCAAGTACGCGGCAGCGAGTGTCTCGGCGTACCAGGGGTTCGTAGGGTCCAGCTCCGCGGCTTTGCGGAACATCTCCCTCGCCACACTGTCACGCGAGAGGTAATACTGCATGAATGCCATCTGGAACAGGGCCTCTGCCGAGGTGGGGTCTATGTCCAGACAGTGCTGGAACAGGTCGTAAGCCGCCGTGTAGTTGCCCGATAGCTTCTGTTTCGTGCCCTCAAGGAAGAAGTAAGAGAGCCGCCTCGCGTCAGCGTCGGAAATCTCCTTGGCGCTCACGGCAGGCAGTCCCTGCGCGGTTTTCTTCTTTGCCGGGCAAGGCAAGGTCGCCAGCGCCACCAGCAGCACTACGAGTATCTTCCTGTCTTTCACTCCCTGCCCGTATGTCCGAATCCGCCTTCGCCCCTTTCGGTCTGCTCCAGCGTCTCCGCTTCTTCCAGTTCCGCCCTCTCGTGGCGGGCTATCACCATTTGCGCTATCCGCTCCCCGTCGTTCACCACAAAGGGCTCCTCGCCCAGGTTTATCAGTATCACGCCCACCTCGCCCCTGTAGTCCGCGTCTATGGTACCCGGTGAGTTCAGCACCGTCACGCCGTGCCTCAGCGCCAGTCCGCTGCGCGGGCGCACCTGTGCCTCGCAGCCCTCTGGCAGGGCTATGCGCAGCCCCGTGGGCACGAGCTGCCTCTGCCCCGGCTTAAGCGTGAGCGGTTCGTCGAGATTGGCCCGCAGGTCCATTCCTGCCGACAGAGGGGTGCAGTAAGCGGGCAGCGGGTGGTGCGACTTGTTTATCACGTGTATTTTCATGATTCGGGGTGTTTGTAGCTCATTCTTGTTCATAGTTCAAGACACAAAATTATATATTAATTGCCACATTCCGCCTCTCTTTCCTTGAAAAAGATAAGTTTTTAAATTACTTTTGCACTATGATTATGTGGGTGTGCCAAAATGATAAAACGCAAACGGTACGAGTGGCGGAGCCACTCCACATGGTTAGGCAGATGTGCCAAAATGATAAAACGCAAACGGTACGAGTGGCGGAGCCACTCCACATGGTTAGGCAGATGTGCCAAAATGATAAAACGCAAACGGTACGAGTGGCGGAGCCACTCCACATGGT
>JAJPYT010000070.1 GCA_021204845.1 Prevotellaceae bacterium
ACATCTACCTTCTGCACTACATCTTCCTGCCCGTTATGCCGGCGGTGGGGGTGTGGCTCAATGACAACCGCCCCAACTTCCTCCTCGACGTGGTGCTAAGCGTGTCCGTGGGGCTGGTGGTAATAGGCTTCTGTCTGCTTGTTAGCAACATATTGCGCATAAGTCCCTTCCTGCGCCTCTATTTATTCGGGAAAAAGTGAATGAGATGTACAAGGAAGAGAAGAGTCTGAAGGCGAGGACGGCATCGGGCCTGCTGTGGGGGATGCTCAGCAACGGCACCATACAGGTGCTGGGGGCGCTGTTCGGCATAGTGCTGCTGCGCCTGCTCAGCCCCTCCGACTATGGCAAGATAGCCATGCTCATGGTCTTCGCCAACGTGGCAGCCACCCTGCAAGAGAGCGGTTTCACGGCAGCCCTATGCAACTTAGGCAGACCCACGGACAGAGACTATAACGCCGTCTTCTGGTTCAACATTTGCATGGCAGGGCTGCTGTACGTGGTGCTCTTCTTCTGCGCGCCGCTCATAGCCCGCTTCTATCACGATCCTGACCTCCTGTGGCTCTCGCGCTATCTCTTCCTCGCCTTCTTCATCTCCAGCTGGGGGCAGGTGCAAAGGGCTTACCTCTTCATCCACCTGATGAACAAGCAGACATGCATCATAGCCATCATCTCCCTGCTGCTCTCGGGCTGCGTGGGGGTGACCATGGCGTGGAGGGGCTATGCCTACTGGGGATTGGCTACGCAGAACCTCGTCTTTGTGCTTAGCGTGGCGCTGCTCAACTGGTACTGCTCCCCCTGGCGCCCGTCGTTCCATGTGGACCTCCGCCCTGCCCTGCGCATGTTCGGCTTCAGCGGCAAGCTGCTTGCCACCAACCTGTTCACTCAGCTCAACGCCCATGCCTTTGGGGTGCTACTGGGTCGCTTTTATGGCGACCATCAGGCTGGCATATACAGCAACGCGAGGAAATGGGATGACATGTGCATCAATACAGTAAATGGCATGGTAAGCGGAGTTGCCCAACCAGTGCTCACACAGGTGCGGGAAGACAACGCCCGCTACTGCCAGGTGTTCCGCAAGATGCTGCGCTTTGTGTGCTTCGTCTCCTTCCCCGCCATGCTGGGCATGGGACTGATAGCGCGCGAGTTCCTGCTCATAGTGGGAGGAGAGAAGTGGGTGGAGAGCGCCACTCTGCTCTCCATGCTCAGCGTATATGGGGCGTTCTTCCCTATAAGCACTCTTTACTCGAACCTTACCATCAGCCGCGGGCGCTCTGGGCTGAACCTGTGGTGCACCGTGGTTATATGCCTCATCATCTGGACGGGACTGATAGTCCTGCGCGGCCATGGGCTGATAGTGATGGTGTGCTTCTTCGTGGCGGTGAACGTGATGTGGCTCTTTGTGTGGCAGGCTTTCGCCCACCGTCTGGTGGGGCTGCGCCTCTTCGATGTGCTTTGCGACGTGCTGCCCTTCCTCGTGTTCACCGTCTGCGTTATGGGCTTCACGTGGTGGGTCACTTCCCATATCCCCTCCGTCCCCCTGCGCCTTATCACCAAGGTCTTACTTGCCGCCGCGCTCTACATAGCCCTCATGTGGCTCAGCGGGGCAAGGGTAATGCGCGAGGCGGTGGATTATGTGATACATCATAAACAACCATGAATATAGCTTACCTCATCTCCGCCCATACCGACGCTCCCCAGCTACGACGACTCGTGGATGCCCTGCACCCCGATGCGCAGTTCTTCATACATATAGATAAGAAGAGCGACATAGAACCTTTCCGCCACCTGCTCACGAGACCCAATGTGCATTTCCTTCAGCATCGCATAAACGTGCGCTGGGGCACTATCAACGAGTGGGACTACCAGCTGGCTCTACTGCGTGTCGCCATAGCTCACCCTGTCCATTTCGACCGCCTCGTGACCCTCAGCGGCATGGACTATCCGCTCTGGAGCAACCGCCGCATCAGCGAGTATTTCGAGTCGAGGCAAGGTACCGAGCTGCTGGCCGCCATGCCGCTCTATGAGTATCTGGAGTCTAAATGGATATTCCGCCAGGTGCGCCCATACCTTACCCTACCCTTCATAGGCAACCGTGGGAACCAGCGCTTAGGTATCCTGCTGCGCAAGCTCATAGGTATCACTGGCTACAGAAGGAGCTATTCATTCACCGTGGGCGGCAATGAGTGGAGGGAATATAAAGGCTCCGCATGGTGGGCGATATCCGAGGATTTGGCACGCTTCGTGGTAGCCACCTACGATGCCCACACCCGTGAGATACGAGGACAGTTCCGCCACCAGCACTGCCCAGCCGAGACCCTGTTGCCTACCATAGCCTTCAACTCTCCAGAATGGAGGGAGCGTCTCGTGGCGTTCCCGTGCGAGGACTGGGTCACCCTAAAGGAGATGACCCTCCTCCACCATATAGAGTACACCAGCGCCATCCGTATATGGAAAGCCGCCGACTATCCCCTCCTAATGCAGTCAGGCAGGATGTTCACCCGCAAGCTCACCAGTAAGGATAGTCTCGAGCTGATAGAACTAATTGACGATAGCCGAAAACAATTAATTCCCTAAAACGTTTCCTTCTGTAATTCCAGCCCTATAGTCTGGACGGTGTGCAGTATCTCACTCATCCGTTCGGCTGAGGGCTTCTTTATCCCGCTCACATATTGTGCGAACAAGCTCTGCGACATACCCATCCTTCGCGCAATGGCTGCCGCGTTCAATTCTGGATGCTTCATGAACAAGCTGTACAAGGGATTGACTGTTTTCTTCTTAAAGAAGCCTTCAAAGCACAAGTCCTCATCCAACTCTGGCCAATGTATACCATACTTGTCCGTCTCATAGACTGCGCGCTGTGCCGGTGTCGCGCATTTCAGTCGCTGGTAATCATCGAATCTTTCACACGCCTCACGCCCATCCATTGTGCGTATCCACACGGCACTGTCTGTAAGCCACACTCTCTCAATCTTACGAGTCTCCATAGTTGTCACCGTACATTATTGAAAAACTTGTTCCAATGCTCTGTTATCACTTCCTTATTCTCTTCAATTATAGCCTCCACTAATTTCAATTCAGATGGCTTCAACCCATCGTTTTTCACCAGTTGAACAGGATCTATGGCAAACTTCGCACTTGATCCCCCTTTCGTGACGTGCACATGTATAGGTTCGTGATCATTAGCGTAAAACATAAAGCGAAAGCCGAAAATAATGAATATGGTTGGCATAATGATTAGTCGTTTGTCATTCTCCAGCAAAGGTAGGTAATAATATTGTTACCACAAAGAAACAAATAAAAAAGAGTGCCGTTGGCACTCTTTTATCATGAGAAGATGAGGTGATCCCCCTCCGCCTTTACGGTGATGGGCTTGCTACGGTCGAGTGAGGTGCCAAGGAGCGCCTTTGAGAGGTCGTTCAGCAAGTAACGCTGAATGGCACGCTTCACGGGACGGGCACCATAGTCGGGGTCGTAACCCACACGGGAGAGGAAGGAGATACAGCTGTCCTCTATGTTCAAGGTAACACCGCTCTGCCCGAGCATGCGCAGTATGCCGTCTAACTGCAACTGAACCACCTGGCGAATCTCACTCTCTGTGAGCGGACTGAAGGTTATTATCTCGTCTATCCTGTTCAGGAACTCTGGGCGCATCACCTGGTGAAGGGCATCTTCCCGCAGGTTGGAAGTCATAATCACAATGGTGTTCTTGAAGTTGACCACACGCCCCTTGCTGTCGGTAAGACGACCGTCGTCGAGTACCTGTAGCAGAGTGTTGAACACATCGGGATGAGCCTTCTCTATCTCGTCCAGCAGCACCACGCTGTAAGGCTTGCGTCTCACCGCCTCGGTGAGTTGTCCACCCTCCTCGTAGCCCACATATCCTGGAGGCGCGCCGATGAGTCTGCTCACACTGAACTTCTCCTGATACTCGCTCATGTCTATACGGGTCATCATCTGCTCGTCGTCGAAGAGATACTCCGCCAGAGCCTTGGCAAGCTCGGTCTTGCCCACGCCAGTTGTACCGAGGAAGATGAAGCTGCCTATGGGTCGCTTCGGGTCTTGCAGTCCAGCACGGCTGCGGCGCACGGCATCGCTCACGGCCTGTATGGCCTCGTCCTGCCCTATCACGCGCTTGTGCAGTTCAGCCTCCAAGTTCAGGAGCTTCTCCCTCTCGCTCATCTGCATCTTGCTCACGGGTATGCCCGTCCAGCGGCTCACCACGTCCGCTATATCGTCGGCGGTCACCTCCTCCTTCACCATGGCGGCAGCCCCTTGTGCCTCTACCAACTGGCTCTGCACCTTCTTAATGTCGTTCTCCAGTTCCTGCAGTTTCCCGTACCTTATCTCTGCCACGCGGGCGTAGTTTCCCTCGCGCTCAGCCTTCTCAGCCTCAAACTTCAGGGTCTCCATCTGCTGCTTGTCCTGCTGTATCTGGTTCACCAGAGCCTTCTCGTCCTGCCACTTGGCACGGAAGGCGCTCTCCTGCTCCTGCAGGTTGCTTATGTCCTTGTTCAGCTGGTCCAGTTTCGCCTTGTCGTCCTCACGCTTTATCGCCTCGCGCTCAATCTCCAACTGGCGCAGGCGACGTGTTATCTCGTCCAGTTCCTCTGGGACAGAGTCACGCTCCATTCTCAGTTTAGCGGCAGCCTCGTCCATAAGGTCGATGGCCTTGTCGGGCAGGAAGCGGTCGGAGATGTAGCGGTTAGAGAGTTCCACGGCGGCAATAATGGCATCGTCCTGGATACGCACCTTGTGATGATTCTCGTAGCGTTCCTTCAGTCCGCGCAAAATGCTCACACTGGAAGCCACGTCAGGCTCATCCACCATTACGCACTGGAAGCGGCGTTCCAGCGCCTTGTCCTTCTCGAAATACTTCTGGTATTCGTCAAGTGTTGTAGCGCCTATGCTGCGCAACTCACCTCGTGCCAGGGCAGGTTTCAAGATGTTGGCGGCATCCATCGCCCCCTCGCTCTTGCCTGCTCCCACCAGCGTGTGAATCTCGTCGATGAACAATATTATGCCTCCCTGGCTCTTGCTCACCTCGTTTATCACGCTCTTCAACCGCTCCTCGAACTCGCCCTTGTATTTGGCACCTGCTATGAGCGCCCCCATGTCGAGCGAATAGAGCTGCTTGTCTTTCAGGTTCTCTGGCACGTCTCCCCGCAGTATACGGTGCGCCAATCCCTCCACTATGGCAGTCTTGCCCGTGCCAGGCTCGCCTATCAGGATAGGGTTGTTCTTCGTGCGCCGGCTCAGTATCTGCAAGACACGACGTATCTCATCGTCTCTCCCTATCACTGGGTCAAGCTTGCCAGAGCGAGCCTCGTCCACCAGGTTCTTGGCATACTTCGAGAGACTCTGGTAGGTGTCCTCGCTCGACTGCGACTTCACCTTCTCCCCGCCCCTCAGCTGACTTATGGCTGCTGCGAGTTCCTTCTCCGTCACACCAGCGTCTTTCAGTATCTTCGACGCTGTGCAGCTTGTGGCAAGGATAGCTTGCAGGAGAGGCTCTATCGACACGAAGTCGTCACCGTTCTTCTGCGCGATGTCCTCCGCCTTGGTCAGTATGCCACTAAGTTCCCTGCTCAGGAATGGCTCTCCGCCCTCCACACGCGGCAGACTGCCTATCTGAGCCTCAAGAGCCTGCGTCACGGCTGCCGTGTTCACCCCAATCTTGCGGAAGATGAAGCTGGTCACCTGCTCCCCCACCTTCATGATGGCTGCCAGCAGGTGCTCCGGCTCCAGGCTCTGCTGCCCGTGTCGGTTGGCTATGGTCACCGTCTCCTGAATGGCTTCCTGCACCTTGATGGTAAATTTGTTCAGGTTCATAGTCTTACTTTTTTATGTTTATCTGTTCTGTCTCCCAGCAAATTCTGGGCACAAAGCCTCTCAGCGTGTCACATTGTCTTGATTCGTGACATTTTAGTTGGTGCTCGTATGCAAAAAATGTCGTATCTTTGCGTGCGATGAGACTCAGGAGTAAAGACGCACTGCTCGCCTTGATGAAGGACGGGGGAGCCATGACATGGGGCGAGAAGCTACGGTTGGTCTTGCTGCTCAGCGTTCCTGCCATGATGGGTCAGCTGAGCGCCATCATCATGCAATACATCGATGCCATGATGGTGGGGCAGTTGGGAGCCATAGCGTCAGCCAGCATAGGTCTCGTCAGCACCAGCACATGGCTCTTCGGTGGCTTGTGCGCCTCCTTGGGCAGGGGCTTTTCCGTACTCGTGGCTCACCACATAGGGGCTAAGGAGAACGAACGCGCGCGCAACGTGATGAAGCAAGCCATGCTGGTTTGCCTTGCTCTTGCCCTCTTCATCTCGCTCTTTTGCGTGTGCATCCATGGTCGTTTGCCCGTCTGGTTAGGCGGAGCTCCCGATGTGGTGGGGCTCTCTTCCAAGTATTTCCTCATATGGAGTCTCACACTTCCCGTCATGCAGCTTATGTTCCTTAGCAACAGCATGCTGCGTTGCAGCGGCAACATGAAGGTGCCTTTTCTTCTCGGTGTTGTCATGTGTCTGCTCGACGTGGTGTTCAACCTTCTCTTCATTCCCCGTTGGGGAGTAGTTGGCGCGGCTCTTGCCACCTCTCTTGCGGGTGTCATAGTCACTGCCACAAGCCTCTTTTTCCTACTGGCACGCAGTCCAGAGCTTTCCCTCGCAGGGCGCTGGGGGCATCTCAGGTTCGAGCCTGACACGCTACGCCATGGTTTCCGCATTGCAGTTCCCATGGCTGTTGAGCACGTCGTCTTCTGCGGGGCGCAGATAGCCAGCACGCTCATTGTGGTCACTCTCGGCACGGTGACGATAGCAGCCAATGCTTTCGGCATAGTGGTGGAGAGCCTCTGTTACATGCCCGGTTACGGCATAGGCGATGCAGCCACAGCGCTCATAGGGCAGAGTTACGGGGCTAAGCGTAGCGACCTCATTCGCTCTTTCTCCATCATCACGGTGCTCTTGGGCATTGGTGTAATGTCCGCCATGGGCATTATAATGTATGTCTTCGCTCCCCAGCTCATGTCGCTCATGACTCCCGACCTTCTGGTGCGTGCCGAGGGCGTGCTTGCTCTCCACATAGAGGCATTTGCCGAACCTATGTATGCGGCTTCCATAGTGGTTTATGCCATATTCGTGGGCTTGGGCGACACGCTTGTGCCTTGCATCATGAATCTCTCCAGCATCTGGCTCATACGCATCCCATTGGCGGCTTTGCTTGCCAAGCCCATGGGCATCCAGGGTGTGTGGCTTGCCATGTGCCTTGAGCTTAACGTGCGGGGCATTATATTCTTGATACGTCTGAAACTGAAAAAGGTTCTATATAATGAAAATCATAAAAGATAAGGAATACGGTGGCGAGCGCCCCTTATACAAAGAGCATGACCTGCGCCTCGAGCGGGTCACCATCCACGTGGGCGAGTCGTCCCTCAAAGAGACACACAATATAGAGGCGCAGGACTGCCAGTTCGAGGGCAAATATGTCTTTTGGGAGTGCCGCGGCTTTCGTGTCACCCATTGCAAGTTCGTGGAGTCGTCCCGCTCCTCGCTCTGGTACAGCAGCGACGTAGAGATGCGCGACTGCCTCGTTGAGGCTCCCAAGCTTTTCCGCCGCATGCAGGGCATATCGGTATATAACTGTCGTTTCCTCAAAGCGCAGGAGACGCTCTGGGACTGCGACAACGTGGTAATCGCTGGCTGCTTCTTCCAGGATGCCGACTACTTTGGAATGCACACCAACAACGTTCGCGCCTCCAATTACCATCAGGAGGGCAACTATGCCTTCCAGTACAGCCAGGGTGTGGAGATACGCGACTCACTGCTCAACTCCAAGGACGCGCTCTGGGAGAGCGAGAATGTAACTATCTACGACAGTGTCATCAATGGAGAGTATTTCGCCTGGTACGCCAAGAACCTCCGCCTCGTGCGCTGCCACATAACGGGCGAGCAGCCTCTCTGCTATTGCGAGAATCTGGTTATGGAGGACTGCACCATGGGCGACGACGCCAACTTGGCTTTCGAGTATAGCTCCATCCATGCCACTATCAACGGTGATGTGGTGAGCGTGAAGAACCCCACCAGCGGGCGCATTGAGGTGAGGGGGCACATAGGTGAGGTAATAATCGACCTGAATCAGAAGCAACCCGCTAATTGCATAATCTTATATACTAAACATGAAACTAACTGATTTTGACCAAGAAATCAACGGTGCAGCAAGCGAGAGCAATGGAGCTCGCTCCAATTGCCGAGCGCAGCCAACCCTCAGCGCAGCTAACCGTCGCGGCACCAGTTCCCTGAAGTGGGACCACTGCCCCGACCCCGACGTGCTGCCTCTTTGGGTGGCAGACATGGACTTTCGCACCGCCCCTTGCATCATCGAGGCTCTCCATCGCCGTGTGGAGCATGGAGTTTTTGGCTACGTCGAAGTTCCGCAGTCTTACTATGATGCCGTCATCTCCTGGTTCTCCCGTCGCCATGGCTGGCTCATGCAGCGCGACTGGATTCTCTACACCACAGGCGTTGTGCCTGCCATTTCAGCCATCGTGCAGGCTGTCACGCACCCTGGCGACAAGGTGCTGGTGCAGACTCCCGTCTATAACTGCTTCTTCTCCAGCATACGCAACAACCAGTGTCAAGTGGTGGAGAACCGTCTCTTGCGCGATGGCGATTCTTACCTTATGGACTACGACGACTTGGAATGGAAGACTTCCGACCCTGACGTGAAAGCAATGATTCTCTGCAACCCCCACAACCCTGCCGGGCGTGTGTGGACACGCGAGGAGCTGCAACGCCTTGGCGACATTTGCCTTAAGAATAATGTCTTTGTAATCAGCGACGAGAATCACAATGAACTCGTAATGCCAGGCTACACCTATACTCCCTACGGTCAGCTTGGCGAGGCTTATCTCCAGCATAGCGCCGTCTGCACCTCGCCCAGCAAGTCATTCAATCTTGCAGGTCTTCGCATAGCTAACATCACCGTTCTCGACCCTGCCATGCGCCAGCGCATCGACAAGAGCATAAACATCAACGAGGTTTGCGATGTCAGTCCCTTCGGCGTGGATGCCCTTCAGGCGGCATACAGCCCTGAGGGCGAGCAGTGGCTCGACGGGCTGATTGCCTATCTTTATGCCAACTACCAGTTCCTTCTGGCTTTCTTCCACGAGCGCCTGCCCCAGCTTCGGGTAACGCGCCTCGAGGGCACCTACCTCGTCTGGGTCGACTGCACGGCTCTCGGCAAGCCTTCCTCGCAACTGGAGCAGGAGCTTCTCACCCATGCCAAGGTTTGGTTCAATTCGGGCAACGTCTACGGCTCGTGGGGCGGAGAGTTCCTGCGCATCAACATTGCTTGCACGCATCGCACTCTTGAGCGTGCCCTCACTGCCTTTGCAGACTACGTTAATCGTTGATTCCACCATCCCTATATGAAGAAAACGGTGCAACCCTCAGCGAAGCTAATTCTTTTATCATTTCTGTTCTTCGCCTGTCTCACCACCGCCCTTGCGGCAGACCGTGTGGAGTATGGCTGGGGCTCCACCGACGTGCGCTATAGTGAGGCTACCCAGTTTCCCCGTGGCAGGCAGGTGGTTCCCAAGCCTCTGCTGGTGGCGTGGCGTGGCGAGCGTGTGAGCGCCCAGTTCGTAGTCCTCAACAACAGCACCGACTCTGCCCTTGTGTCGTTCTCTCCTTCCCCTCTGTTAGATGCCGACGTAGTTAGCGGCGGCTGGGTGGAGAGCGTGCTGGCAGACAGTTACTGTGGCTGCGGCGGTCACGAGCTTGACGAGTTTGGCAGCCGCCTCATGCCCGACCGCATCGGTCATAGCCGTGTGAGAGTGCTTGCCCCGGGCTCTCTCTCAGCCGCCTGGCTCACCGTCCGTGTGCCAGAGGGGGCTGCCCCTGGCGTCTACGACGGCTCCGTCACTCTCATTATAAACAATGAAGAGCAACACTCCCTCCCCTACCAGCTACGTGTCGTCGACCACGTGTTGCCCCCTCCAAGTCAGTGGAGCTTCCACTTAGACTTCTGGCAGAATCCCTACGCCGTGGCGCGTTACCACTCCGTAGAGCCCTGGAGTCCAGAACATTTCAATCTCATGCGCCCGCTCATGACCGAACTGGCGTCGGCGGGGCAGAAGGTGGTCACCGCCACTCTCACCGCGCGCCCTTGGAACTCGCAGACGCAAGACCCCTTCGGCAGCATGGTAACTTGGATAAGGCGGGCAGATGGCTCTTGGCTTTACGATTTCACTGTATTCGACCTCTGGGTGGAGTTCATGGACTCCTGCGGCATCAATAGCCAGATTAACTGCTATTCCATGCTCCCTTGGCGCATGTCGTTCGAGTATTTCGACCAGGCTACCTCCTCGCTCCGTGAGATTCATTGCCAGCCTGGCGAGCCTGCATACAACGACTTCTGGGGCGGCATGCTAAGCGAGTTTGCCAGCCACCTGCGCTCCAAGGGTTGGTTGCAGAAGACTTTCATCGCCATGGACGAGCGTTCACCCGAGCAGATGAGCCAAGCTATGGCACTGATAAAGAAGGTCGCCCCGGAACTTAAGATTTCCCTTGCCGGAGACTACCACCCTGCCATAGAGGCGCAGATTGACGATTATTGCATCGCATTCTCCAATATCACCGAGCCTCCTGCCGAGGTGCTAAGCCAGCGCCGTGAGCGAGGTCAGATTACCACTTTCTACACTTCCTGCTCCACCGACATTCCCAACACCTTCACCTTCTCCTCTCCCATAGAGGCAGAACTCCTCCCTTGGCTCTCAGCCGCCCACGAGCTCGACGGTTACCTGCGTTGGGCATACAACAGCTGGACTGCCGACCCTCTCGCCGATTCACGCTTCCGCACCTGGCCCTCTGGCGATTGCTACATAGTCTATCCCTTTGGCGAGACCTCCATACGTTGGGAGCGCCTCGTTGAGGGCGTGCAACAATATGAGAAGTGGCGTCTCCTTGGCTCTGACCCCGCCATAGTCTCTCCCCTCCTCCAGCTCCTCCCCATGCCAGAGATGTCCCGCCGCCTCCATCGTGCCCGCAAAGCCCTTAATCAGCGGTGAACGGTGCAATCCTCAGCGAAGATAACGGTGCCGCAAGCGAGAGCAATGGAGCTCGCTCCGATTGCCGAGCGCAGCAAGCCCTCAGCGAAGCTAAACGAGCCTGGGCTACCTGTTCCCCCGCATCTCCGTATCACCACATCGTAGTCACCACACTGACGCACGAGAATCAGTGCGGTGACAAGCCTCAATCAGTGCCGTAACCAAGCCTCGTTCGTGCCGTGACACACCCCCACACACGTAACCGCCTACGTTAGCTTCGCTCACCATTTGCTGCGTTCGGAAGAGTGAACGAGTTCCCTCTCCTCTCATTTGCGGCATGGTTCAAATGAGCGGCTCAGCAACTTTTTCTTGGGGGCGGGTGTAACTTTTTGCCCGCTCAATCGTCTTATAAATAGAGGGCGATGAAAGAAGTCAACTTCATGAATGATGTGCTTCCGCTGAAAGACAAGCTCTTCCGGCTGGCGTGGCGCATTACCTTGAACAGAGCAGAGGCGGAGGACATTGTGCAGGACACGCTGGTGAGAGCGTGGGACCAAAGGGAGGAGTGGAGCGCCATCAGAGACCCCGAGACATTCTGCCTGACTGTCTGCCGCAATCTCGCCCTCGACCGCAGCAAGAGAGCAGTCCACCTACCCCTGCCGGAGCAGGAACAGGAGCCGCCAGACAGCCAGCCAGCGCCCGACGAGGCGCTAAGCGGCAACGAAAGGCTGAGAATGGCGAGAGCCGCGATGGACGAGCTGCCAGAGGTGCAGCGAGCCATAATGGAACTGCGGGACATAGAAGGAATGACGTATCAGGAAATAGCGAAAACACTGTGCGTGACGGAAACGCAAGTGAAGGTATACCTGCACCGAGCACGGACGAAAATAAAGACACGGATAAAGGAAATGGACGATTATGGACTATAAATACATAGAACAATTGCTACAGCGCTACTGGGAGTGCGAGACCTCGCTGGAGGAGGAGGCTATCCTGCGCACGTTCTTCTCGCAGAAGGACATACCGGCTGAACTGCTCCCTTATGCCTGTCTCTTCAAGGCTGAGGAGGAAATGAAAGAGGAAGCCCGCTTAGGCGAAGAGTTCGACCGTAAGGTGCTTGCCGCCGTGGGCGAGACACACACCACCAAAGCCCAGCGGCTAAGCTGGAGCTCACGCTTGCGCCCACTCTACAAGGCAGCGGCTCTGGTGGCGATATTCCTGACCATAGGGCTCGCCATACAACACGGATGGACACGCCCCGAAGGGGAAGTGGGAGTGGCTGAGGCGCAACCAGGCGACTCCACCTCGATAGAAAAAGTGGACGAGGCTACCGCCGAGACGGAAGCCGTGGCAGACACAATGCTGACAAACGCGGACACGTACTGACAAACACGGAAAAAATTTTTCTTTTCACATATCAAAACAATGGCTGATACTTTTTAAAACTGGAAGCCGGGCGCCGACGATGGCACCCGGCTTTTTCATTGACTGCTTCGACAGAAAAAATGGAGGCGCAGATTTCGTACTTTCCCATTTATTTCATATTTTTGCGAAAGTACTAACCCTAACTATCTGAAATAGCAATATGAAGAAAACCCTCATCACGATTCTTTCCTGCATGGCGGCGGCAACACTGTCTGCCGATGACCTGCAAGGTTTCCTCTACGGCAACGCCCAAGCGCCAAAGGGGGACGAGTGGCAACAGCCAGAAATGCTCTCGCTGAACAAGGAGCAGCCGAGAGCCTACATGTTCCACTTCGAGACAGAGGAGGAGGCACTTAGAGTGCTCCCCGAAGAGAGCAAATATTACCAATCATTGGACGGAACATGGAAATTCCACTGGGCACCCACGCCAGTGGAGCGCGACTCCACGTTCTGGCAGACAGACTTCGACGACACGCTGTGGGACGACATAGACGTGCCTGGATGCTGGAACGTGCAGGGCCTGCAAAGCGACGGGACGATGAAGTATGGCGTGCCCATCTACGTGAATCAGCCTGTAATCTTTTACCACGAGGTTAAAGAGGGCGACTGGAAAGAGGGCGTGATGCGCACCCCACCCCCACAGTGGACCACCTACAAGGACCGCAACGAGGTGGGCTCGTACCGCCGCACTTTCAAGTTGCCCAAAGACTGGACGGGCAGACAGGTGTTCATAAACTTCGACGGGGTGGACTCCTTCTTCTACCTCTGGATAAACGGTCACTACGTCGGCTTCTCTAAGAACAGCCGCAACACCGCCAGTTTCAACATAACACCCTACCTCACCCCTAAGGCAGCGGAGCAGGTGGTGGCGGTGGAGGTGTACCGCAACAGCGACGCTTCGTTCATAGAGAGCCAGGACATGTTCCGCCTGCCGGGCATAATACGCGGCACATATCTCACCAGCACGCCCTCCTTGGAGATACGCGACCTGATAGCGCGCACAAAGAGCCTGGCAGAAGGCGGTAAAGCAGTTGTGGGAATAGACACCGAGATACGCAACCTTAGCAGCAAGAAGGCTACAGAATGGAGCGTAAGCTACGAGGTGTTCCCAGTAGCCCTCTACAGCGACGAGACGGGCAGCGCAGTGGCAGCCCAGAACACAGCCGAGACGCACACGGAAATTACGATAAACGACGCACGCATCTGGAGTGCGGAGGAGCCTAACCGCTACGTGCTGGTGGCGACCCTCCGCGACAAGAAAGGGAGAGCGCTGGACCGCGTGAGCACCTACTTAGGGTTGCGCACCGTGGAGATAAAAGACACCCAGGCGAAGGACGACGAGTTTGGACTGGCGGGACGCTACTTCTACATCAACGGCAAGACGGTGAAACTGAAAGGAGTGAACCGCCACGAGACTAACCCCTCTACGGGTCACAGCATAACGCGCGCCCAGATGGAGCAGGAGGTGTGGCTGATGAAACAGGGAAACATAAACCACGTGCGCCTCTCGCACTACAGCAACGACCCCTACTGGTATTATCTCTGCGACAAATACGGGCTCTACCTCGAGGATGAGTGTAACCTGGAAAGCCACGAATACTACTACGGCAAAGCCTCGCTCTCGCACCCGAAGGAATGGAGAGCAGCCCACGTGGCACGCAACATGGAAATGACACGGGCTCACGTGAACCACCCCAGCATAGTGATATGGAGCCTTGGCAACGAGGCTGGGCCTGGTGACAACTTCGTGGCGGCGGCAGAGGCCATCAGGGCTTTCGACACGAGCCGCCCCATACAGTATGAGCGCGACACGGACAACGGCTGGAAGAACGTGGACATGGGCAGCAACCAATACCCCTCGGTGGCGTGGGTGCAGAACGTGGCTAAAGGAGAGGCAAACGTGAAATATCCCTTCCATATAAGCGAGTTCGCGCATTCGATGGGCAATTCCTTAGGCAATTTCGCCGACTACTGGGAAGCCATGGAGAGCAGCGACTTCTTCTGCGGCGGTGCCATCTGGGACTGGGTGGACCAGGCAATAGACGCATATACCCCTGACGGAACAAAATACATGGGCTACGGCGGCGACCACGGCGACTGGCCCAACGACGGTATGTTCTGCATGAACGGCATACTGCTGCCCGACCACACGCCTAAGCCTCAGTACTACGAGGTGAAGAAAGTGCTGCAAAACGTAAGCGTGACACTAACCGACAGCCTGAGCGGCACAATAGAGGTGTTTAACAAGAATTACTTCACCAACTTGAATTACGATGTTGTATATGAGGTGAAGCAAGACGGACGGCTGCTCTATGGGGGCAGGCTGGACGAGGTGAAGGGTCTGGCTCCTCGCACACGCATGACAACCCAGATACCGCTCACGTTCACACAAAACGAGGACTGGGATAATGTGACCATAGACATAAAGTTCCTGCTACCCGCCGATATGCCGTGGGCAAAGCGAGGTTTCGTGCAGATGGAGGAGCAGCTGGTCTACCGCCAAGGCTCACTCGCCACTCCATACCAGCCCATTGCGGCAGTGTCACAGAGTGGCGGCGCTCTCACCGTAAGCAGGACGGACAGCACCACTTCCGTTAGTGGCGACAACTTCACCGTATGCTTCGACGACCAGGAGGGCTGGATTTCCTCGCTCTCATACGACGGGAAGACGGTGATAGAACCAGGCAACGGCCCCCGATTGGACGCTTTCCGAGCTCCCGTGGACAACGACAACTGGGCATGGAGCCAGTGGTTCCAGAACGGTCTGTACGCTCTCCAGCACCACGTTACTGCCAAAGGACAGGTGACAGAAGAGACTGACGGCTCTGTGAGCCTGCAATACGAGATAGTGAGCCAGGCGCGCCACGCTGGCATTGCCAAGTACCGCCCTGGCAAGGCAGGGCAGCCAATAGAGAGGCTGGAGGAAGGCAGGGAGCTCACTCCTGCTGACTTTCACTTCACCACCTCGGTGCGCTACACCGTTCACCGCGACGGCAGCATATCAGTGGCGAGCAGCATAGTGAGCAGCGATGCCAGTCTGGCTCTGCCACGGCTCGGCTTTGCCCTGAAACTTCCTTCGCAGTACGGACATTACACATACTACGGCCGCGGACCGCTGAACAACTACTCCGACCGCCTCACAGGCTCTTTCTTCGGGCTATATGAGAGCAACGTGGCAGACCAGTTCGTCCCCTTCCCAAAGCCCCAGAGCATGGGCAACCGCGAGGACGTGAGCTGGTGCTCCCTCACCACAGACAAGGGCGACGGCATTCTTTTCATAGCCGACTACGAGAAGCGCATGAGCGTCTCCGCCCTTCCCTGGAGCGCCCTGCAACTCACACTGGCGGCGCACCCTCACGAGCTGCCCCAGAGCGACGGCACCTATCTGCACCTCGACTGCAAAGTGAACGGACTGGGAGGCAACAGTTGCGGACAAGGCGGGCCGCTCGAGAAAGACCGCGTGAAAGGCTCGCTCCACCAGTTTAAGTTCACCATACGCCCGCTCCGCCAGGGGCAGGACGCTGTGGAACTCTCCCACGTACTCACGTCTGCCATCTGCCCCGTTACCGTGGTGCGCGACAGGGCTGGCTACGTATCCATGGCAGGCGATGAGGTCGCTGAAGGGGGGATAATGTACTCCATCACCCCAACCGACGGCAAGAAAGCCAGCACGCCAGCGCTCTACGACGGACAGCCCATAGCCTTGCAAGGCGGAGGCACAGTGACTGCATGGTACCAGGGCGACACTGGCAGCCGCGCCTCCGCCACGTTTGAGCGAATAGAACGTGTGCCTATAGAGGTGGTGTTCGTGAGCAGTGAGGAAGGACCTGGCGGAGAGGTTGCGGCAAACCTTGTTGACGGCAACCCGGAGACCATCTGGCACACCATGTACAGCATAACGATGGGCACCTACCCCCACTGGCTGGAGTTTGACACGGGCGAGACGAAGACCATAAAAGGTTTCACCTACTTGCCTCGCCAGAACGGCAGCAACGGAGACATAAAAGGCTATAAGCTGGAACTCTCGCTCGACGGCAAGACGTGGACCGGTCCCGTGGCACAAGGCGAGTTCCCACGCAGCAAGGAGGAGCAAAAGGTGTTGCTCGCCCAGCCCCAGAAGGCACGCTACGTGCGCTTCACCGCCTTGTCAAGCCAGAATGGAGATGTATTTGCCTCTGGCGCGGAGTTTGGTGTCTTAGCCGAGTAAGGCTCTTGCCTGGCGGCTGTCACGCTCAAGCTGGGCAGCCAAGGCTTCCATGCTACCGAAGCGCCGCTCGCTGCGCAGCCGTGCCACCATCTCCACCAAGAGCGTCTCTCCATAAAGGTTGCCTTCGTAATCAAGAAGGCACACTTCCACTGATACCGCCTCACCATCGCCCATGGTGGGGCGGTGTCCTATGTTAAGCATACTGGCGTGGCGGCTACCGTCTTTCAAGGTCACACACACGGCGTATGCTCCGCAGGCGGGTACCAGTTTCCCGGCAGGCAGCTGCACATTAGCGGTGGGGAAACCCAACTGCCTACCCACTCCACGCCCGTGAACCACCGTGCCGCTAAGACGGTAGGCATAGCCCAAGAGCCGTGCGGCTCCCTCTGCGTCACCCTCCAGCAAAAGGCGGCGCACCTGGCTGCTGCTGGCTCTCATGTGAGGCAACTCACGCGCTCTAAGGAGCCCTAAGCCCTCCTCGGCCGCTATAGCCGCATAGTCGAGCTGCGCACTGCCGTCGTGCCCGAAGCGGTGGTCGTAGCCCATCACTACAAGGCTCACACTCATCTCGTCTCGCATCTTGCGCATGAAATCACGGGCAGAGAGAAGGCTCAGAGCGCGGTCGAAATGCAGCACCTCTATTTCGTCAGCGCCAGCCTCGCGCAGCAGGGGGAGCTTCTCGTCGGTAGTAGTGAGCAAGGAAGGGACATATCCAGGGTCGACAACCAGGCGGGGATGGCGGTCGAAAGTAACCACAAGGGAGCGCAAGCCTCTGGCACGCGCAGCGTCGCCCACTTGGGAGATGAGACACCGATGCCCCAAGTGCACCCCGTCGAAGAAACCTATCGTTGCCGCAAACACGTCTGCAAAATTACGAAAAAACAGTCAGGAAAGGGAAAAACGTAGCTTTCATTAACACCCTTATAATATTTTTTCTAACTTTGCGCCCGCTGGTTAGAGGCTTTTGTTAAAGAAAAAGAGCATGAAGTTGCAAAATTACAAAGGACATTTGGCACTGCTGGGCGCTGCCATAATGTGGGGGCTGATGTGCCCCATGGGAAAAGAAGCGTTGAAAAACGGCATATCGGGAGTTGACCTCGTGGAATTCCGCATGACGAGCGCGGCGATATGTTTCTGGATCGCGTCCATTTTCGCCCCGAAAGAACATGTGAAGCCGCATGACCTCCTGATGCTGTTCTTTGCCACTCTGCTGGGAGTCGTATTCAATCAAGGTCTCTTCACTTTCGGGTTGGCGCTCACATCCCCTGTGGACGCTGCCATTATGACCACCTTGACCCCCATCGTCACCATGATTATCGCAGCAATTTATTTGAAAGAGCCCATTACCGGGAAAAAAGTGTTTGGCATCTTCCTGGGCTCCATCGGGGCGTTGACACTGATTCTGAGCAACCAGGGGGCTTCGGACGGTAAAGTGGGAAGCGTTCCGGGCGACTTGCTGTGCCTGGCGGGACAAATCAGCTACGCCTTTTATTTGACGATATTCAAAGGGCTAATAGCGAAATACAACGTGGTCACCTTGATGAAGTGGATGTTCACATATTCTGCCATAGTATTCATCCCCTTCTCCTACCACGCTCTCTCCGTGACCGATTTCTCCGTCATTCCCCCGTTCGTATGGGGTTGTGTGGCGTACGTCATCGTGGGCGGAACGTTCTTTGCCTACTTGCTGGTAATCGTCGGGCAGAAGACATTGCGCCCCACCGTCGTGAGCATGTATAACTATGTGCAGCCCATCGTAAGCACCATAGTTTCCGTCTTGATAGGAATAAGCGTTTTCGGCATCGTCAAGGGAATCGCCGTGGTGCTGGTATTCGCGGGGGTTTACGTAGTGACGCAAAGCAAGAGCCGCACGGAGATGCTGGCAGAGCATGCTGCCCGGGAGCGGGACTAACCTTATGGAACAGCCGCAAAATCAGGAAAAAGCAGTCTGGGAGGACAAAAAACTTGGATTTCATTCTTTCCCTAAGAATATTTTTCTTAACTTTGCACTCGCTGGAGCTACAGGCGGGTAGCTTCATGCGCTGGACTTGTAGCTCAGTTGGTTAGAGCAACAGACTCATAATCTGGAGGTCATAGGTTCAAGCCCTATCTGGTCCACACTAAGGGGAATCAGGCAGTTAGCGTTCCACTAATTGCCTGTTTCCGTTTATCGGAGGAAGATTTAGAGGTGTGCCAAAATGGGGATCAGTCCCAAAACCCTGTTGCAAAGGTTACAAACAGAGTATAAAAAAGATTACCTTTGCAGGATGAAACAATGGCAAATAACAAAGCCCGAGCTTGGGAAAGTCTGGGCTTTGCAAATAAAAAAGATAGCGCGACCGCCTTTTAACACACCCCCAGACCGCTTGCGTTTTTATGGCAAATCGCGTTTTGACACACCCTCAATGAAAAAGTGCCGAAGATGCATAACATCTTCGGCACTGGGCTTAGATTGGACGTTATCGCGCCAGTGGATTTACTTCACCAGCACTTTTTTGCCGTTGATTATGTATATGCCCTTGGAGGGAGCGGATACTTTCCTGCCAGAGAGGTCGTAGACGGCATTTGCGGCATCAGCCTCAGAGGGAATAGAGGCAATGGCATCCGGCTCATTGTTCTCTTCCTCATCGAAGTCGCTACCGAAGGTGACAAGCACGTCATCGCCAATTAACGACTTCATGTCTATATCGATGGACAGATAAAGCTTCTCATCTGTCATCTTACCGTCAAGCTGCAGTGACACGTCACCCAGCAGGGGACCATACCAGAAGTACACGCCACTGAGGTCGCCTTTAGTGATTTGGGTCGTGCCGTCGAATGTAACTGTCTGATACTCGTCACCGTCGGTAATCTCTATGCCATCAAGCTGGATGGTGCCTACAGGAAGCTCACTGCCATCCACTGTCAACTGGAAGTTCTTAAGTACAAGGTTGGCGGTACCGTCGCTCAGGTAATTCACAGTCACTGTGGCCTCCTTTGGCTCAGTGCTGTCGGTGTTGATGGTGACTACCAGGTCGTCGGTGTAGGTGCTTGTGCTGACTACCTCTACAACCTCTTCATCACTCTGGTCGGGATCGCTGCCGAACTCAACGTGGATAACCTGACTGAGAAGCGATGTCATGTCTATGTCGATGGACAAGTAGAGGCTCTCGTCGGTCATCTTACCGGTGAGCTGGATTGGCACCTCACCCAGCAGCGGACCATACCAGAAGTACACGCCACTGAGGTCGCCTTTAGTGATTTGGGTCGTGCCGTCGAATGTAACTGTCTGATACTCGTCGCCATCGGTAATTTCTATGCCATCAAGCTCGATGTTGCCCACGGGCATCGCTGTGCTATCCACTGTCAACTGGAAGTTCTTAAGTACAAGGTTGGCGGTGCCGTCACTCAGGTATTCCACGGTCACTGTAGCCTCTTCTGGCTCTGTGCTCTCGTCGTTGATGGTGACTACCAGATCGTCGGTATAAGTGTTTGCGCTTACCACAGTAGCGGCAGAATTTGTGAAGTGGATAGTGTAGGTGTGGTAATTGGTCTCGTC
>JAJPYT010000024.1 GCA_021204845.1 Prevotellaceae bacterium
TCCAGAACACGCTGTACGTGGTGTTCAAGATGATGGGGTTCTACACGCAGGTAGAACGTGCCACCTCGCAGGGGCGCATAGACGTGGTGGTGCAGACGAAAGATTACGTTTACGTGATGGAGCTGAAAGTGGACACGCCAGCCGGGGAGGCTCTCGCGCAAATAGACTCAAAAGGCTACGCCTTGCCCTACTCGGCGGAGGGAAGGAAAGTGTTCAAGATAGGCGTGAACTTCTCTTCCGACGCACGCCGCATCGCGGAATGGGAGTGCAAGCCAGAGTAGACGAAACTCTCACACTGCCCAGCTCACTCTAAGCATCGCTTCGCCTCACTCCACAGAGAGTCCATCTCTTCCAGGGACATATCCTGTAACTGCTTGCCCATCTCAGCCGCCTTGGTCTCGATATATGAGAAGCGGCGGATAAACTTGCGGTTAGTGCGCTCGAGAGCATTGTCGGGGTTAACACCATAAAGGCGGGCTGCATTGACCAAAGAAAAGATGAAATCGCCCAACTCCGCCTCGGTGGCATCCTTGTCGGCACGCTCCATCTCAGCGCGAAGCTCATGCAGTTCCTCGTCTACCTTTGCCCAAACGTCCTCTCGGCGCTGCCAGTCGAATCCCACACCACTCACCTTCTCTTGTATGCGGCAAGCCTTGATGAGGGAAGGCAGGGCTGTGGGCACTCCGGAGAGCACGGTCTTGTTGCCATCCTTTTCGCGGCGCTTCAGCTTTTCCCATGCCTGCACGACCTCCCCAGCGCTGTTGGCAACGGTGTCGCCATAGACATGCGGATGGCGGAAGATGAGCTTCTCGCGAAGGCAGTCACATACGTCAGCCATGTCAAACTCACCTTTCTCACTGCCTATCTTGGCATAAAAACACACGTGCAGCAGGACATCGCCCAACTCCTTGCAGATGTCGCGCTGGTCGTCCCTTTGCAGGGCGTCGCAGAGCTCATACGTTTCCTCTATCGTGTTAGGGCGCAACGTCTCGTTAGTCTGTTTGCGATCCCAGGGACACTTCTCCCTCAACTCGTCAAGCACATCGAGCAAACGCCCGAAGGCTTCCATTTTTTCTTCTCTTGTATGCATAGTGCTGCAAAAGTACAAAGAAATGCCCACACCACCCTCTCCGACTGAGAATTATTTTGTAATTTTGCAGCCGAAATAAATAAAACATACACTACCCATGGAGCTGACAACTAAATATAGTCCAGCGGACATAGAGAAGAAATGGTATCAGTATTGGCTGGAGAACAAGCTCTTCAGCAGCCAGCCAGACACTCGCGAGCCTTACACTATAGTGATACCGCCCCCAAACGTGACTGGTGTGTTGCACATGGGGCACATGCTGAACAACACCATTCAGGACATTCTCGTGAGAAAGGCACGGCTGGAGGGCAAGAACGCCTGCTGGCTACCCGGCACCGACCATGCCTCAATAGCAACGGAAGCCAAGGTGGTGAACAAGCTGGCGCAAATGGGCATAAAGAAGCGTGACCTCTCTCGCGAAGAGTTCCTGAAACACGCATGGGCGTGGACCGAGGAGCACGGAGGCATAATACTGAAACAGCTGCGCCGGTTAGGGGCAAGCTGCGACTGGGACCGCACTGCGTTCACCATGGACGAGGTGAGAAGCCAGAGCGTGCTGAAGGTATTTGTCGACCTCTATAAAAAAGGACTGATATACCGCGGCTTGCGTATGGTGAACTGGGACCCCAAGGCACAGACCGTGCTCTCCACCGAGGAGGTAGTGTACCGAACAGAGAAGAGTCACCTCTTCTACCTGAGATATTACGTTGCCGATGCTGACACGAACCCAGTTGTGCCTACTGGACAGGAGGGAGAAATTGTGCACCAAGACGCTGACGGGCGTTATTACGCAGTGGTGGCAACCACTCGTCCAGAGACGATAATGGGCGACACAGCCGTGTGCATCAACCCCAAAGACCCGAAGAACCAATGGCTTAGGGGGCATAAGGTGACAGTGCCTCTGGTGGGTCGCGCAGTGCCTATAATAGAGGACCGCTACGTGGATATAGAGTTCGGTACGGGCTGTCTGAAGGTGACACCGGCACACGACATAAACGACTATAACTTGGGACAAACACACCACTTGGAGACGATAGACGTGTTCAATCCAGACGGCACCATGAGCGAACAGGCTGGACTTTACGTGGGGCAAGACCGCATGGAGGTGCGCAAACAGATAGCCATAGACTTAGAAAAAGCCGGACTTATGGAGCGCGTGGAGGACTACGAGAACAACGTGGGCTACAGCGAGCGCAACCAGGACACGGCCGTCGAGCCTCGCCTCTGCCGCCAGTGGTTCCTCTCGATGAAACACTTCGCGGATATTGCCCTGCCGCCCGTGCTGGAGGGAAAGATAAAGTTCTACCCAAGCAAATATGTGACCACGTACCGCAATTGGCTGGAAAACATACAGGACTGGTGTATAAGCCGCCAACTCTGGTGGGGGCACAGAATTCCAGCCTACTTTCTGCCCACAGCCGAGGGCGAGGAGGAGAAATATGTAGTGGCACTGACGAAGGAAGAGGCGCTGGCTGAGGCAAGAAAGATTCCTGGTTACGAGAACTTAAAGGCAGAAGAGCTGCGCCACGACGAGGACGCGCTCGACACGTGGTTCAGCAGCTGGCTATGGCCCATCTCGCTCTTCGACGGCATAAGCAAGCCAGGCAACGAACAAATAAGATACTATTACCCGACATCCGTGCTGGTGACAGGACCTGACATCATTTTCTTCTGGGTAGCACGCATGATAATGGCGGGAGAGGAATATCTCCACGACGTGCCTTTCCGCAACGTGTATTTCACTGGCATTGTGCGCGACGGCTTGGGCAGGAAGATGAGCAAATCGCTGGGTAACAGCCCAGACCCAATAGGGCTCATAGACAAATACGGGGCTGACGGGGTGCGTATGGGCATGCTGCTGGCAGCGCCCGCAGGCAACGACATTCTCTTCAAGGAGGAGCTCTGCCAGCACGGGGCTGCGTTCTGCAACAAAATCTGGAACTCATTCCGCCTCGTGCAGGGCTGGCAGGTGTCGGAGAGCCTGGAGCAGCCCGCCAGCAACCGCAAAGTGATTGCCTGGATGGAGGCGAAGTTGCGCACCGAAGCGGCTGAGATAGACGACCTCTTCGGCAAATACCGCCTCAACGAGGCTCTGATGAACGCCTACAAGCTATTCACCGACGAATTCTCAGGCTGGTACTTGGAGATGATAAAACCAGCTTACCAGTCACCCGTCGACGCTGAGACGTTGCGTGCCACGCTGGGTATCTTCGAGAAGCTGATGCAGGTGATTCACCCCTTCATGCCTTTTATAACCGAAGAGATGTACCAACATATAGCTGAACGCAAGGCAGGAGAAAGCATAATGACATCCACGCTGAGACTGGACGCTCCCACCGAGGCTGATGCACGGCTAATAGCCCAAATGGAAGAGGCGAAGCAGGTGATAAGCGGCGTGCGGGCAGTGCGCCAGAGCAAGAACATCGCACCACGGGAGGCTCTGCGGCTGGAAGTGGTAGTCTCGTCAGACAAGGAGAGGCGCGTGACACGTTGCCCTGCCTTGGGTCCAATGATTAAGAAGATGGCTGGTCTGCAGGAAATAGTTTACGTGGCGCAGAAGGGTGATGGTAGCCAGTCGTTCTTGGTTGGCACCGACGAATATGCCGTACCCCTTGGCAACCTGATAGACGCTGAGGCAGAGACCAAGAAGGCAGAAGCAGAGATTAGCCGACTTGAGGGCTTCATGGCGGGCATACAAAAAAAACTCTCCAACGAGCGCTTCGTACAAAACGCCCCTACAAGCGTGGTACAGATGGAGAGGAAGAAACTTGCCGACGCTGAGAGCAAGATAGCGGTACTCCGCGAAACCGTAGCCTCGCTAAGGAAGGGATAGACAGAAGTTCACATATTATTACTATCAAGTGGCACCATGCGGCTCTCGAGCGCTTGGTGCCACTTTCTTTGTGCGCACTCATCATCACGATTATTCTGGACAGCAAGGTCTCGCTATTGACATATATCAAGAATATGGGCATTATTTAGCAAAATGTATGCTAATACACGTTATTACTATCTAAACGTTATTTAACTTTGCGTCATAGTATCAAAACGCAACATTATAACGGTTATTAGTAAACATTATGAAAGTTTGTATTTAAAGTATTAAGGTATGAAGAAGATTAGTAAAAAGATTGCGGCAGGTGCGTTGATTGCTTTAATATGCACGGGCGCATACGCCGAAGGAGAGGCTGAAACCAGTCCGAAGAGAGTGGTGGACGCGAGTGTTGGGATGGACCTGGTAAGCACTTACGTGTGGCGTGGCCAGAAAAACGGGGGCGTCAGCATACAGCCTGTGGGCGAGATCAGCTGGAACGGGCTGTCCTTGGGAGCTTGGGGCTCATATGCTCTCAGTCCGCAGCACAACGGCAGCGACGAGGAGCTGGACATAAATCTCGGCTATGCTTACAAAGGGTTCAGCATCGGCATCACAGACTACTATTTGTTCAACAACGGTTACCCCTTCTTCAAATATGGGGGAATGAGCGGCAACGCGCACACCTTTGAGGGCACTGTGGGTTACGATTTTGGCTTCCTGGCAGTGGCATGGTCCACAAACTTCGCTGGCACCGACGGAGTGAACAAGAAGGGCAAGCGAGCTTACAGCAGTTATTTGCAGATAGACGCACCCTTCAAGCTGGGACCTCTCGACTGGGATGCCACATTGGGAGTTGTGCCTTATCGCACATCTTTCTATTCCGCTGACGACTCCCACGGCTTCCACATCAACCAGGTAGCTCTGAGAGCAGAATACCCGATTGAGCTGAAACACGTCAACATCCCCCTCTATGGGCAGATAGTGGCAAACCCCAGCAGCCGCGACCTATATTTTTTCTGTGGCGTGGCAGTTTCCATAAACAAATAGACATATTGTAAATCACATAATAAAAAGGAACAGATGAAAAAGATTGAGGCAATCGTCCGAAAGACGAAGTTCGAGGAGGTGAAGGAAGCCTTGCTCGCTGGAGACATCAACTGGTTTGAGTATCACGACGTGCATGGCATAGGGCAGAGCCGGCAAGAGAGAATATACCGCGGCGTGCAGTATTCCACCGACGTGATAGAGCGCGTCGCCATCACCATAGTGTGCCGTGAGGTTTGCTTGGAGTCGACGATAAAGACCATCCTACAGACCGCCCACACGGGAGAGGTAGGCGACGGGCGCATCTTCATAAGCGACGTGCTCGACACTTACAGCATTCGCACTGGTGAGCATGGAGACACAGTTTTAAGGGACAAGAAATAAAAGGAAAGGAAACATATTTATGATAATGTATGACGCTATGGCTTCCGTTGTTGAGGAGTCAAAAGATTTTGTTAACGGTTTAGATACCGTGTGGGTGCTATTGGGCGCAATGCTTGTGTTCTGGATGCAAGCTGGTTTTGCCCTCGTTGAGGCGGGAATGACAAGGAGCAAGAACACCGCCAACATTCTAATGAAGAACTTCTGCGACTTCATGTGTGGCTCTGTAATTTATTGGGTATTAGGTTTTTCTATCATGTACGGCGCTGGCACATGTTTCTTTGGATGGGAAGGCTTTGGTTTCATCGGCAGCGACTCCAACATTCCTGCCGAATGCTCCTTCATCTTCCAGACCATGTTCTGCGCGACAGCAGCCACCATCGTGTCAGGCGCTATGGCTGAGCGTACGAAGTTTTCCATGTATTTTGTCTACTCCATAGTCATTTCCGCTCTCATCTACCCCATCGAGGGTCACTGGAGCTGGGGCGGTGGCTGGCTTGCAGACTTAGGCTTCCACGACTTTGCGGGCTCCACTGTGGTTCACCTCTGCGGCGGTGCGCTTGCCTTGGCAGGTGCCATGGTGCTGGGTCCCCGCATCGGCAAATACGACCGTGAGGGCAAGTCACGTGCCATTCCTGGCCACAACCTCTCGCTCTGCGTGCTTGGCGTGTTCTGCCTATGGATAGGCTGGTTCGGTTTCAACCCCTGCTCCACGCTCGCTGCCACAGGTTACGCCAACGCAGTAAGCATCTCTCACGTATTCGTCACAACCAACATGGCGGCTGCCACTGGAGGTCTAGCCTCCCTGGTATACACATGGTTGGTCGATGGCAAGCCCTCGCTCTCAATGGTCTGCAACGGCGTGCTGGCAGGTCTGGTGGGCATCACGGCAGGCTGCGACACTGTGAGCATAGGAGCATCTGCCCTCATTGGGGTTATCACCTCAGTAATCATGTGTATATCAGTAAGTTTTATAGACAAGGTATGCAAGATAGACGACCCCGTTGGCGCCATCTCGGTGCATGGCGTAGGCGGCTTCGTGGGCACCGTGCTCTGTGGAGCCTTCTGCAACCCAGCTATAGACGGTGTTGACTGCGGCTCATCCTCAGTGCTGGGGCGCATGGGAGTGGAAGCTTTAGGAGCTGCCGCTGTTGGCGTATTCGCCTTCGCCACAGGGCTTATTCTGTTTGAAATCATCAAGCACACCCACGGTCTGCGCTGCGACCGCCGCATAGAAGAGGAGGGTCTCGACATTTATGAACACGGCGAGGCATGCTACAACTGACATAATCAACCGCCCTTATAACACGAAAACCTCTGAAATGCTTTGCCAGTTCAGGGGTTTTCGCTATCTTTGCGCCCGTATATTTACAATTACAACATAAAGTCCAACCTTTATAAAACAAAAAACAAACTAAAAAGAGACATGACAGATTTTAAGAATGTTGCGCCACTGGAAGATTTCGACTGGGATGCTTACGCCAGCGGTGCTGAGAAGGAGAACACAAATCACGAGGAGCAAGCAGCGGCTTACGAGGGCAGTCTGGGCAAGGTGTGCGACCACGAGGTGGTAGATGGCACGGTCATAGACATCAACAAGCGTGAGGTGGTAGTAAACATCGGCTTCAAGAGCGATGGAGTCATCCCTGCAAGCGAGTTCCGCTACAACCCCGATCTGAAGATAGGGGACACAGTAGAGGTCTACATCGAGAACCAGGAGAACAAGAACGGTCAGTTGGTTCTCAGCCACAAGAAGGCGCGCGCAGCCCGTTCATGGGACCGCGTGAACTCCGCTCTCGAGAGCAACGAGATAATAAAGGGCTTCATCAAGTGCCGCACCAAGGGTGGCATGATTGTGGATGTCTTTGGCATAGAGGCGTTCCTGCCTGGCAGCCAGATTGACATCAAGCCCATCCGCGACTACGACATCTACGTGGGCAAGACCATGGAGTTCAAAATTGTGAAGATAAACCAGGAGTACAAGAACGTGGTTGTCAGCCACAAGGCACTCATCGAGGCAGAGCTCGAGGCCCAGAAGCAGGAGATTATGAGCAAGCTCGAGAAGGGTCAGGTGCTTGAAGGCGTTGTGAAGAACATCACCTCATACGGCGTGTTTGTGGACCTTGGCGGAGTGGACGGACTCATCCACATCACCGACATGAGCTGGGGACGCGTCAGCGACCCGAAGGAAATTGTGGAACTGGAGCAGAAGATAAACGTCGTGATTCTCGACTTCGACAACGAGAAGAAGCGCATTGCCCTCGGTCTGAAGCAGCTCACCCCACACCCCTGGGATTCCCTGGATCCCAACCTCAAGGTGGGCGACCACGTAAAGGGCAAGGTGGTAGTGATGGCAGACTATGGAGCCTTCATAGAGATAGCCCCAGGTGTGGAGGGTCTCATACATGTGAGCGAGATGAGCTGGAGCCAGCACATACGCAGCGCGCAGGACTACATGAAAGTAGGCGACGAGGTGGAGGCTGTGATTCTTACCCTCGACCGCGACGAGCGCAAGATGTCTCTTGGAGTAAAGCAGCTTAAGCCCGATCCATGGCTCACCATTGAGGACAAGTATCCCGTTGGCAGCAAGCACGTGGCAAAGGTGCGCAACTTCACCAACTTCGGCATCTTCGTGGAGATAGAGGAAGGTGTTGACGGCCTCATCCACATCAGCGATCTCAGCTGGACCAAGAAGATTAAGCACCCCAGCGAGTTCACCAAGATTGGAGCACAGATTGACGTCATAGTAATGGAGATTGACAAGGTGAACCGCCGCCTCAGCCTCGGTCACAAGCAGCTCGAGGACAACCCATGGGATGTGTTTGAGACAGTATTCAGCCAGGATTCAGTGCACGAGGGCACCATCATAGAGATGCTGGAGAAAGGAGCCGTCATTCAGCTTGAATATGGCGTCGAGGGCTTCACCACACCAAAGCACCTCGTGAAGGAAGACGGCACCCAGGCACAGCTTGGCGAGAAGTTGCCATTCAAGGTCATAGAGTTCAACAAGAATACCAAGCGCATTATCCTCTCCCACAGCCGCATCTATGAGGATGCCCAGCGCGCCGCAAAGCGTGCCGAGAAGGCTAATGCCGCCCGCCAGAAGCGTGAGGAGCCAGCAATACAGAACCAGGCTGCCAGCACCGTTCTCGGCGACATCGACGCTCTTGCCAACCTGAAGGCAAAAATAGACAAGGGCGAGGAATAAATCCTCTGCTTAAATAAATAAGTATTCAAGAAAGGGGTTGCCACTATATCGGCAGCCCCTTCTTGTTTTGTTTTTCAATTAGTCAGCGCACAAACTGCCCTTCGTAAGTGCAGGGACCACGCCTCGTTACCACACTTACAACACCTCGTTGCCACACTGATTCCAGCCCGTTGGCGTTAGAAGGATCAGGTAGGGATTGTTCTATCGCTACTTCACGTCTGCTGAAGATTTCAGATTTCAGATTTCACTTATATAGAAACAGAATGATATGAAATCTGAAATCTGGCTTTTATGTAGTAGAGTCTATTTAAGTATTATGTATGTGGAAGATTTCAGATTTCACTATAATCTGAGTATATATAGTGAAATCTGAAATCTTGGAATGTTACTACCCCTGTGGTGAAATACCGAAAACGACGAGACTCATCACCTGCGGGTTCTCCTTGCGCTTGCCACAGCGGTGGACTTGGAGCCGGAGGATGACTTCTTCTGTTTGCTGCCAGAGGAAGAGCCAGAAGAGCGACGGCTGGAGGAGAGGCTGGACTTTGACGACGAAGAGGAAGAAGAGGCGGTCGAGGACGAGCGCTTATGCTTCTGCCCCGTGGCAGCCTGAGCAAGGGCGAGGGAGTCGGCAAGAGAGTCTACAGGCTGTGGAATGGTCCAGACGTGGCTCTCAAAGTCGGAGAGTTGCTGCTCTATACGCTGCTGCTCCTGCTCCATCTCCTCGGGGGTCTTGCAATAGTCGGCAAGCACACGACCCTGCAGGTTGGCGGTCTTGTATATCTTACCGTCGTAGCGACCCAATTGGAAATAGTCGTCAGCAGTCATGAGCGTGACATTGTTGAGGTTGCTTGCCATGATGGGCAGACGGCTGAGATATGGGGCGAGATCGTCGTAGCGCATCCAGAAGAGAGGCTTGGGCGAGGAAGAGTCACCAAAATCGTCGCTCTCGAGCATAATGGGGCAGAGGGCGGTGACACGGGTGGAAAAGGTGCCGGTACGCTGGTCGAGATAGGAACTCTCCTTGATATAGTAGCGGCGCACGAAGGCACTGGGCACGTCGTTGTCAGCCACGGTGAGGTGTCCGTTCTGCTCCTCGTAATAAATGTAGTAGCGGTCAAGCAGCTCTTTCACGTCGGTTATTTTGTCAGCATCGGTGAACGACTCGTTACCGTCAAGCTTGTAATTGTATGCCGGCACGCGCCCCGTAAGCATGAGGCGGAAGAGATAGGTGAAGAGGTTGCACTGCGTGCCCTGCGGCTCAACGGGGTAATAAAGCGGGGCGTTGGCGTCGAGGTCGAGGTCGAGCTGGCGGTAGATGTCGCGCTTCCACACCACATCGTCGGGCATGTCCTCGGCTGTAGGAAACTGCAAAGAGGCGCGGTCGGCAGTCTGAGTAGCCTTCTTCACCGCAGGATTGCCAGCCTGGGCGGCAGCGCTGCTGGTGGTGGTGCGGCGCTTGGTGGGCTGTGCTTGGGCGCAGGGCGCCAACAGAGCCAGTATCATGACAAGAAATAAATGTTTCATATCTGTATGTGTGTTTTCTTTCTTCTTTCTATGATTAGTTCACTATCACCTCCATGGCTCCATTGAGCGTGCGCTCGAGACCGTCGGGACCCACAGCACGAATCTTTGATATGTAGAACCGCTTGCCGCGGGAAAGTTGGCGTAACATGGACTTCTGGCGATCGGTGAATGCCGAGGACTGCGACACCTCGGGCACAGCGTTGCCCATGTTGTCGTAGAAGACCATCTCAAAGCCCTTGACGGAGAAGGGTATATTGAGAAGACCGTCATCAATGGCTGCCCCAAGGTCAGTGGCTGCCATGAGAGACTGCTTGCTAAGCTTGCCACCAAGGAAATGGTCGTCTCCGACAGGGATGTATGCCGTGGGATCGGGCAACTTGCGCACACGGAAGGTGAACTTACCCATCTCTTGCACACGACCCTCCATCTCGGCACTGACGGAGATGACAGCCTCGGAGCCCACGTCAGAAGGACTGGCAATGTATTTGCCCTCACCCTTCTGCACAAATGAGCCGCCGCCCGACATGGTGACGCGCAGTTTGCTGCTGGGCACACCAGGAACGCTCACGCTCATGGGGTTGTCGTAACCTGCATAGAGCACGTTCATGATATCGGCACTGACTGTTGCCCCGGGAGGCACGACGGAATACTTCTGGGTGAAAGGACGGCGAACACGCTCTCCACCAGAGCCAGTGGCCTCGATGTAGCCCTCGAGGGTGAAGTCGCCCGTGGTGGAGCAGATGGTCTCGTAGAGCCCCTCTTGGTTCTGGAGTGGCTTGCCGCCTATGTAGACAGTGGGGCGGTTGGTGGTGTCGACAGCTGCCATGAATATCTGGGCTGAAAACTTGCCGCCCTGCACTATGGTCTGCGAACTTGGCACCACGTAAGCGTTTATCTCGTTGACACGTAGGTCCTTCACGTCGATGTAGCTGACCAGATTGTGGAGCACCTCACCCTCGGCGCTGCGCACGTCGCTCTGCAGCTTGGTGAGCAGTGTGACGGCGGCGGCGGTAGGCTGGCTCTCGAACATATACTCCTGCCAGTTCTTGCCCTCGGAGCGAGCCTTCTGCGGCACATCAGTGTTGAGGTTGCTCTCTATGATGTGCTTCTGGTCCTCGTCTGCCACCATGCGCGTGATGCGCTCACGATAGCTGTTTATGCACTCATAGAGTTCAGCGCCACGCCCGTGAGTGGGAGAAAGCATGACAAAAGTGGAAGCCTCGAGGTCCTCCTGGTTTCGTATGTTGTGCACGTCGGCATTCTTCCCGTCACTCTTGGCTACAATCGCCACCTTCAGTTCCTCAGCGAGATTGTAGAGCGAGTCGCTCATCTGACGCACACGCATCGCCTTCTCGTACCACTGGCGCACCTTGGCGGGATTGGCCTTCATCTGCTCCTCGAAGTTCTTGTAGATGCCCTCGTTGATGTGCGTGGCATTCTGTGTGGAGAGGTCCAGCTTGTCAGCCACGAGGGTGAAGCCTTTGAGCACGTCGCTGCTGACATTTAGCGCCAGCATAGCCATGAGCACGACGTACATGAGGTTTATCATCTTCTGACGCGCGGAGACTTTCTTCTTTCTGAATTTTGCCATTTAGCTTTGTTTATGTTGAACTTCGTTCGGGACGTTGTTTCTCATTGTTTAGAGCCACTCTCGGCAGTGGGAGGCACGACGGGGCGCATGTTGACAGTGAGCGCCTGAATCATACGGGCGTAAACATCGTTGAGCTCCTCTATCTGGCGTGCCATGCGGCGTGTCTGCTCGTCTATCTGTTCGATGGTGGACACCTGCTTGGAAATGTTTCGCAACTGCAACTCGTAAACTGTGGCTATGCCCGTGAGCGTGCGGTTGAGATTCTCCATCTCCTCGCTGTCGGTGCTCATGCGCGCCGCCTGTGCCTTCACCCTGCCCAGCACTTCTGTAAGTTCGGTGAGCTCCTCGGCATAATTGCGCACAGCCTCCTCGATGGCAGAAGGGTCAGTAGCTGAAATTTGCTGCGGATTGATGGCACTGCCGCCTTGCAACTGGCTGAGTGCCAACTGTGCCTGTGCAGCCGCCTGACCTGCCGCCGCCAGATTGGCAGCCGTGGCGCTGAGGCTCTCACCCTGCGCTAATGCCTCGGGGCTGATAGGCTGACCAGAAGCAGCGAGCGGAATAGCTCCGCCAGCTACTGCGGCGCCTGCACCTCCTCCACCACCACCTATGATGATGGTACCTCCGCCACCCGCCACAACAGGAGCGCCCTCGGCACCCTCTGCGGCAGCAAGCGGAACACCTGCACCCCCACCTTGTACCACAACTGGTCCTGATGCGGCAGCTGCGGCAAGAGCCTCGGCCGCCTCAGCTGAAAGGGGCTGACCAGCAGTTGCCTCAGCGGAGGTGGTGGCGTTAAGCTCACTCACCCGCTCGGTGACACGCTCGAAACCAGAAACTATGAAGACGAAGACCTCGGTGCCCATGCCCACACAGAGCATGAGATTGGCGCCCGAGAGATGCAACAGCTTGAAAAGCGTGCCCAAGATGACGACGGCGGCACCCCAACTGTAGGCGTAGTTCATGAAGGTCTGCCCCGCCAATGTGTCCATCCATTTCTGAATGCGGTTTATCATATTAAGTTTTTCTGCCATGACGATGTATATGTCTTATATGTGTGTGAACAAAATGAGTTATTTTTTCTTCTGGCTTTTCTGGCGTGAGGTGTCGGTGACCATGGAACGCACACAGCGGAAGCCTATGTAGCTGCGGGGCTGATTCTGGTACTCGTAGGAACGCCAGGCACTGCGAATCATGCTCTCGGGGTCTTTCCACGAGCCGCCCCTCACGCTCTTCTTCTTCAGGCGGTAGGGATCTTCCTTTGCCGCGTTGTAGCTGAGCTCGGGATTCATGTCACTCATGCTCTCCACCCCAGCCTCGGTGTAGACGGTGCTGGTCCACTCAGCCACGTTGCCCGCCATGTCATAGAGACCGTTGCTGTTGGCACTGTAGGCTCCGCACTTGGACGTGATGAGACTGCCATCTTCGGTGTAGTTGCCGCGGTCGGGCTTGAAGTTAGCGTAATAGCAGTCCTTGTCGCTCTTGACCTCGCCGCTGTCCCAGGGGAACATGGAAGCGTTCTTGCCTCGGGCGGCAAACTCCCATTCCACCTCGGTGGGCAAACGGTAGCGCTGTATCTGCTTAGCCATGCCCCCGAGCCCTCGCAGCAGATAGTTGGTACGCCAGGCGCAGAAAGCGTTAGCCTGCTCCCACGAGACACCCACCACAGGGTAGTCATCGTAGGCGGGATTGCTGAAATAGAGTTTCATGTAGCGTTCATTGTCAGCGTTGCGGAAGTCGTTGACCCAGCATGTGGTGTCGGGGTAGACGTTCACAATGTAGGTGTTGAGAAAATCCCATGGACCGCTAAGCGGACGCGTGATGGTCTCGCGGCGTATCACACCGTCGTCGTCAATCCAGGCGGTGTCCTTCGAGATGATAATAATCTCGTCGGGATCCACGCTGTGGTCGGTATTGAGGTCACGCTCCTCGGGGTTGAGCCTGTATTTGCGCTGTGCCGCTGCCACGTAGTCGTATACCTCGTAGCGGTAGTTTAGCTGGCTGGCGTCAATCATGAGAGTGCCGTCGATGGGGTGCACGTAATAGAGACTCTCTATGGCGCGCTGCTCGTCCTCGTTTGCCTTTTTCCAAGGTATTGCCTTGTTCCAGTTGAGATAGGGCGTTATGGGATTGCCCTCTTTGTCCTCCTCAATCTTGTAAGTCTCGTCGCCGCCGTAGGCAGGGTCTGCCAGCCGCTCACGTATGATACTGTCGCGCACCCAGTTGACAAACTGGCGATACTTGGCGTTGGAGATCTCCATCTCGTCCATCCAGAAGCCGTCAACAGAAATCTCCCTTACAGGAGTGGCTGCGCCCCAAAGGGAGTCAGGCTCCTCGAGACCAATCTTGAGCGAGCCCTTCTTCACTGCCACCATGCCAAAGGGAGTGGGCTCGCTGAAGGACGACCTTTTAGCACCAATAAGCTCTCCGCCCGAGGCACTGGCAGACGAGGCGGAGCCCATGCAGGACGTGAGCGCCAGCAAGCCAATGAGCGTGACGGCAGGCAGGAATATCGGTTTCAGTTTCATATATCTCTCTAATTACATTTATAAAATTCTAATACTCTTATGCAGGTTCTTCCCTTTCTTGAACATGTCGAGGTCCATCTGGTAGCCCACCACAAACTCGTGAGTGCCGTTGAGCACGCCCACTCCACTCGTGTAGACCTCGTAGGAGTAGCCTATCTTTATGCCGTTGAACAGGGTACCCAGAAGGATGGCTACCGAGACTGTGGGGCTGTAGGAGAGACCTCCGTAGAGATGGAGTTTCTCGCCGTCGTAGGCCAGACGCGCCGTGATGTCGCCACGCCACGCCATGAAGTCGGTGCGCAAGATGGCGGTGGTGTAGAGCGCATACTCCGGAGAACGCAAGCGAAGCGTATAACCTCCCGTGAGATAGTAGAGGCGGCTTACGCTCGTCTGGTTTGTCTTGTCGTCGCCAAGCTTGATGACGGGTCCCGTGAGGTGCATGGTGCTGAACCCGGCATACCACTTGCTTTTGTAAGTATAGCGAATGCCAGCGTCGACATCTACACTGGTGCCGTCCACCTGACTTGTGGCGAAAGCCGGGTCGCCGCTGTCCTCGAGGTCGACACCACTACCGTCGAACGACTCGTTGAGGAAGCCAACCCTTGCGCCTATGCTCAGACGGCCGCCCCAGAGGGGCTGGTGGTAGGCGTACTGGAGATAGAGCTTCTTGTTGGAGAAGAGACCAATATTGTCATTCATGAACCCTACGCCAACGCCATGGCGGGGGCTGAGGAAGAAGAGCGGAATGTCGGCGGTGGCGAGCATTGTAGATGGGGCGTGCTCGAAGCCTACGAGCTGCATGCTATAGACCCCCTGCACATCGAGGCGACCCTCAATTCCGCTCGAGGCGGGGTTGAAATAGCTCTGCAGTGCCCAATAATTGGTGAATGCCGCATCGTACTGAGCCTTCAGCGCGAGGCATACGAATATGCACGCAACCAGACATAGCAGTCTTCTCATCGTTTTATAGAAACGCCATGCCCCCGCATATTATTGTATGCAGGGGCAAAAACTTTTTGGCGGAAAAGGGCGCAAAGGCTTACTTTATCTCCAGAGTGCGGGCTATGCGGTCGGCAAGGTTAGCATAGTGGGCATGCGTGCGAGCGTCGGTGCCGCGATAAGCCTGAGCCTTCTTCTGAATATCCTGAAGGGCGAGAATGACAGCTCCGCGAAGAGCACCCGACCTGTTATTGAAGGCACTGATGAGATTGTCTACGACTGCTGTCTGCAAAGTCTCCCGATAAAGACTGACCGCCTCGCCGCCCTGCGCCTCGCCAAAAGCAAGCTTAATGAGGTCTGGAAGGTAGCTCTCGGCAGGATAGAGGCGGTTGAGACCGTCTATTTTCCATACGAGCGTGGAGGCGGCGTTACGCGCTATGTCGAGGGTGATGTTCTGGGGGTCAGGGTCGAGAGTCTTAACGTATGACGGCTGAATGAGCCACGTGGGCTCCTGCAGGAAGTTGTCGCCAAGAAAGCTGAGTGCAGCCTTTTGCTTCTCAGCGGGGTTGGGCTCGTAGAGCGTGCCTCCCTGCTCGCGAGTGCGCCAGTTGACGAAAGTGCCGCCAATGTAGTTACCCACATGCCCCATGTAGCGCAGATACTGGTAACTTATTTCCTTGTACATGGCAGGCAGGTACTCTCCGTAGATGTCACTGTCGTCCTTAGTCCACTGTTCCAGTTGCACGATTTCACGCTTGAGATTGCGGAGACCATACTCGCTAGCTTTTATTGCATCGTCTCCAAGATCCTCCTCTTGGCAACGAGGGTCTATGCGTATACCCTCGCCATCACCCCACCAGAGACGTTTGTTTTGCTGTGCACGGAGTGTCATGGGCTCCAGCATACGGTGGTCCTCTTCAGGGTTCTCAGCACCAAACATCGGTGTGTAGCCCCACTGAATCGCCCATTTGTCATAATCGTTAATGCGAGGGAAAAGACCGGCCACAGAAATGCTGTCCTCGGGCTGTGCCACGTAGTTGAAGCGGGCGTAATCCATGATGCTGGGCGTGTGACCATGCGCCTCCACCCACGCCTTGTCGCGCAGAGAGTCGACGGGCACAGTGCTGGAACTGCCTAAGTTATGCCGAAGACCAAGGGTGTGACCCACCTCGTGACTGGCGACGAAACGGATGAGCTGCCCCATGAGTTCCTCGTCGTAGTGCATCTTGCGCGCCGCCTCGTCTATACTACTGGCCTGCACCATGTACCAATCGTGAAGGAGTGTCATTACGTTGTGGTACCAACCTATGTGGCTCTCCAGGATCTCACCAGTGCGAGGGTCTGAGACGTGGGGACCGTAGGCGTTGAGAATAGGCGATGCAAGATAGCGAATTACGCTGTAACGGGCATCGTCCATGCTCATGGTGGAGTCGTTGCCCTCAGGCCATTCAAGAGCATAGATGGCGTTTTTGAAGCCAGCCTGCTCGAAAGCCGCCTGCCAGTCGTTAACACCCTGAATGAGGTATTTACGCCATTGCTTGGGTGTGGCAGGGTCTATGTAGAATACAATTGGCTTCTGCGGCTCAACAAGTTCACCAGCCTTCATCCTATCCACATCCTCTGGCTTGGGCTCCAGTCGCCAACGAGAGATGTATTTCTTCATCTCGACACGCTGCTGTTCGTCGCTGTAGGACATGAAACCATGAGTGAAATAGCCTACTCGTGGGTCGTAGTAGCGAGGTTGCATGGGCACCTCCGGCAGGAGCACAAAACTGAGGTTGAGGGTGAAGGTTGTCTTTCCTGTCACAACAGCCGCACGGGTTCCCTTGGTGCTATTGTAAGTCTTCACAAGGCGAGCCTCTGTATTAGTGGGGAAACTTTTTACATCTTCTATATAACTGTAGTCTTTCACCATCTGACCAAGACCAAAAGACTCACGCTGGCTCTGGCGGAAACATAGGGGATTGTCATCGTTGAGGAAGGCTGTGGCGTTGAACTTAATCTTGCCGTCCTTGTGCTCATCAACCTTAAAATATCCTATTATAGGGCTTTCGTTGCTGACGACGACTGCCTTGTTTATGGCATCGGTGGAGTCAGCAAGATTGACGAACAGACGCACACGCAGCAAAAGGTCGCCGTCGGGACTAAGTTGGAAATAGACCACCTTGTCGTCAGACATCTCGCCACCATACTTGCCGCTGGTGGCTGGAGTGGAGGCATAGCGCGTGGTGGTGAGCAGGTCTTTGCCGAGCAAAGAGTCGGGAATCTCGAAGAACCATTCGTTCTTCTTCTTCGTTACATGGAAGAGTCCAGGGCGGTCTATGTCAGGCTTCGCTTCTTCCTGCTGTTGTTTTGCCGCAGCTTCTGCTGTCGCTTTTTCGTTATTCTTGGTCTTCTTGCTCTTTGCATTCGAGGGTAGAGCTACGAACGCAAGACAAATCATTATGGCTAAAAGTTTTCGCATAAATACAGTTATTAAATTACTCTTTAAATTAAAGACGGTCGACGAGTGCAATCAATCACCCCCACAGCCATACTTTAACATCTTTTAATTGAGCGTAAAAAGAGGAGCGACCCATCGATAAGGACCGCTCCTCTACGAATTACTTGCTATTCAAATATATACTTTACTCTACTGGCGCAGACCAGTTTTCTTGCGTCTTGCGAACGTAACTCTGGTAACGACGCTTTGCCGCTGCCTTGCAGGCATCGTAGAGCTCCTGAGCCTCAGTAGGCGCAGCTTTCTTCAGAGAAAGGAAGCGCACCTCGCCCTCCAGGAAGTCCTGGAACTTATCCCACTGCGGTGCCTTGCTGTCGAGCGAGAACGGATTCTTGCCCTGTTCGGCGAGAGCTGGATTGTAACGCCACAGGTGCCAATATCCACACTCTACTGCCTTAGCCTCCTCTGCCTGCGCCTTACCCATGCCACCCTTGGCCTTGAGACCGTGGTTGATGCAGGGCGCATAGGCTATGATGAGCGACGGACCGTGCCAAGCCTCAGCCTCGCGAATGGCCTTCAGACACTGGCTGTGGTCGGCTCCCATGGCTATCTGTGCCACGTAGACGTTTCCGTAAGTGGCTTGCATGAGGCCCAAATCCTTCTTACCGACACGCTTTCCGTTGGCAGCGAACTGAGCGATTGCGCCTATTGGGGTAGACTTGGATGCCTGACCGCCAGTGTTACTGTATACCTCGGTGTCGAGCACCAGGATGTTAACATCCTCGCCACTGCCAATTACGTGATCGAGACCGCCGTAACCGATGTCGTAAGAGGCACCGTCGCCGCCTATAATCCACTGGGAACGCTTAACGAGATAGTGGTCAAGTTCCTTCAGCTTGGCACTGGCTTCGCAACCTGCCTCGGCAGCCTGGGCAATGAGTGGCTTCAGAGCGGCGGCGGCTGTCTTCGAACCTTCAACGTCGTTCTGGTTGTCTATCCATTGCTGGGCGGCAGCCTTATATTCAGCGCTGGGCTTGTCGCTGGCGATAATACCTTTCAGCAAAGCCGTGATACGCATCTTTATCTTCTTAGTTGCCAAGACCATGCCCATGCCATACTCACAGAAATCCTCGAACAAGGAGTTGGACCATGCGGGCCCCTGCCCTTTGGCGTTAGTGGTGTAAGGGGTACTGGGGATGGAACCAGAGTAAATGGACGAGCAACCTGTTGCGTTGGCAACCATCTCGCGGTCGCCAAAGAGCTGACTTACAAGCTTCACATACGGGGTCTCACCGCAACCGGAGCAAGCGCCGCTGAACTCAAACAGAGGAGTGGCAAACTGGCTGTTCTTCGGGCTCTGCTGAATGTCTACGAGATCTTGCTTGCTGGTAACCTTGCTCATGCAATAGTTCCACTTGCGGCTCTCCTTGGCAGCTTCTTCCGATGAATCGTCGTATGCCACCATTTTCAGAGCAGAACCACCAAGTTTCGGGTTGCCAGGACAGATATCGGCACAGTTGCCGCAACCGAGGCAATCCTTAACACCAACCTGAATGGCGAAATGCATGCCTTTCATCGTAGCTGGAGCTTTCATTTCGATAGTAGTTCCCTCGTAACCAGCGACTTCACTATCGTTCATCACGACTGGGCGGATGCAAGCGTGTGGACAAACATAGGAGCATCTGTTGCACTGTATGCACTTCTCAGGATCCCATACTGGAACGAAAGCAGCTACACCACGCTTCTCATATGCAGCCGTGCCAGACATCCATGCACCGTCTTCTATTCCCTTATAGGCACTAACCGGGAGGTCGTCGCCAATCTGTGCGTTAATCGGACGTACCAGATTAGTGATTACTGACGGCTCGTCATGAACAGGCTTCTCATCGGCTGGCAGATTTGCCCAAGCTGGGTCAACGGGCAGAACTTTATACTCTGTGCCACGGTCAACGGCAGCGAAGTTCTTGTCGACAACGTCTTGACCCTTCTTTCCGTATGACTTGACAATAGCCTTCTTCATCTGCTCGACAGCCAAGTCTACAGGTATCACCTCAGTGATGCGGAAGAATGCTGACTGAAGAATAGTGTTGGTGCGGTTACCAAGCCCAATCTCGTGGGCTATCTTGGTGGCATTGATGTAGTAAACTGTGATGTTGTGCTGAGCAAAGTAACGCTTTGCGTCGTTGGGCAGGAAGTTTGCCAGCTCCTCACCCTCAAAGATGGTGTTGAGCAGGAATGTTCCGCCAGTTTGCAAACCGCGCAGCACGTCGTACATGCGCAGGTACGCCTGCACGTGGCAAGCCACAAAGTTCGGTGTTTTAATCTGGTAGGTGCTGCGGATTGGCGTGTCACCGAAACGGAGGTGTGAGCAGGTGAAGCCACCCGACTTCTTCGAGTCGTATGAAAAATATGCCTGACAATATTTATTGGTGTTGTCTCCGATTATCTTCACAGAGTTCTTGTTAGCGCCCACAGTTCCGTCAGCGCCTAAACCGAAGAACTTGGCCTCGAATATACCCTTACCGCCAAGTGCCATCTCCGCCTTTGCAGGCAGAGAAGTAAAAGTAAGTTCATCAACAATGCCTACTGTGAAGTCATTCTTTGGCTGGGGAAGTTCAAGATTCACGTAAAAG
>JAJPYT010000098.1 GCA_021204845.1 Prevotellaceae bacterium
CTGCCGAGGACGCTCTTGCCCAGATAGAGGAGAAAGGCTACGGTGTCCCCTTCTCCGCCGACGGCCGGCAGCTCTTCAAGATAGGCATATGCTTCTCCTCCAAGACCCGCGGCATAAGCGAGTGGAAGATACAATAAGAGCGAAGAGCGATAAAAAGCCCTAAAAGCGGTTAAAACTGGCACTGCAAACAAGCATTTTAGGAAAATTTGTTGTAATTTTGCAGGCAATAAAAAATACATCCTATGGCATCATTTATTGCAGACAAAATTGTGATGGACGGGCTGACATACGATGACGTCCTTTTGGTTCCCGCCTATTCCGAGGTATTGCCGCGAACGGTAGAGTTAAAAACAAAGCTTTCGAGGAACATAGACCTAAATATTCCCTTCGTGACTGCTGCAATGGACACTGTCACCGAGGCGACCATGGCCATTGCCATAGCGCGTGAAGGAGGTATTGGAGTTATTCACAAAAACATGTCCATTGAGGAGCAGGCAAGGCAGGTGGCCATCGTGAAGAGAGCCGAGAACGGCATGATTTACGACCCCGTGACTATCAAGAGAGGGAAAACCGTGGCGGACGCGCTGAAAATAATGACAGAATATCACATCGGCGGGATTCCTGTTGTTGACGATGAGCGCCATCTGGTGGGCATCGTGACAAACAGAGACCTGCGCTTCGAGTTGAACCACGAGCGCCTGATAGATGAGGTGATGACATCTAAGAATCTGGTAACCACACGTGTGCAGACCGACCTCGTGGCAGCCGCACATACTCTGCAGGAATACAAAATTGAGAAACTGCCCGTGCTCGATGAGAACGGCTGTTTGATAGGGCTTATCACTTACAAGGACATAACGAAGGCGAAAGACAAGCCAATGGCTTGCAAAGATGCGAAGGGGCGTCTGAGAGTTGCTGCTGGAGTGGGAGTTACGCCCGACACACTCGACCGCATGAGCGCACTTGTGGAGGCAAATGTCGACGCTATCGTGATTGACACGGCTCATGGGCATTCCAAGTATGTGATTGATAAGCTGAAAGAAGCGAAGAAAGTTTTCAGCGACGTGGATATAATAGTTGGCAATGTGGCGACTGGCGAGGCAGCCAAAATGCTGGTGGACGCGGGAGCCGACGGAGTAAAAGTGGGGATTGGACCAGGCAGCATCTGCACCACGCGAGTTGTCGCGGGAGTGGGAGTGCCCCAGTTGAGCGCCGTTTATGATGTAGCTTGCGCTCTGAAGGGCACGGATGTACCTCTCATTGCCGACGGCGGCTTGCGTTATTCGGGCGACGTTGTGAAAGCCCTTGCGGCTGGCGGATACAGCGTGATGATTGGCTCTCTCGTGGCTGGCACTGAAGAGTCGCCAGGCGATACCATCATCTACAACGGACGTAAATTTAAGAGTTACCGCGGCATGGGTTCGCTGGAGGCGATGGAGTGCGGTTCGAAAGACAGATATTTCCAGGGCAATGTGACCGACACGAAGAAGCTTGTGCCCGAGGGAATTGCTGCCCGGGTGCCATACAAGGGAACCGTGCAGGAGGTGATCTACCAACTTGCTGGAGGCTTGCGCAGTGGGATGGGCTATTGCGGAGCCGCCACGATAAAGAAACTGCATGAGGCTAAGTTCGTGCGAGTTACCAATGCCGGTGTGCTTGAAAGCCATCCGCACGACGTGACTATCACAAGCGAGGCTCCTAATTATAGTCGATTAGAGTAAGAAAATGAAAAATCAGTTTTCAGCAAGCGTCTGTCTGTTGGCTCTGTCCCTGACGGTGGCAGCCCAGACCGATGACCCCGTTGTCATGAAGATAGCGGGAAAACCAGTCACTCGCTCGGAGTTCGAGTATAACTATAACAAGAACAACGTGGACGCTGTGACAGACATGAAAGACATAGATGAATATGCCGAACTGTTTGTGAATTATAAGCTTAAGGTGAAGGCTGCCGAGGATGCGCAGCTGGATACCCTTTCAAGCTTCCAGAAGGAATTCAGAACTTACCGTGACCAGCAGGTACGCCCCTTGCTTGTGTCTGACGAGGCTGAGGAACAAGAACTGCGCGCTTATTACGACAATACCCTGCGGCAATTGAACGGGCACGACCTGCGTCTGCCTGCCCACATCTTCCTTCGCGTCTCGCCTAACGACACGGCGGAGCAGCAAGAGAGGCAGAAAAACCGTATCGACAGCATTTACGCTGCCTTGCAAGCTGGAGCCGACTTCGCTGAATTGGCTAAGACTTGTTCCGAAGACCCGCAATCAGCTCCCCGTGGCGGAGAGCTGACATGGTTCGGTCCAGGGCAACTGATACCAGAGTTCGAGAATGTGATGTATGAGTTGCAGAAGGGTGAGATTTCGGCTCCTTTCCTTTCCGTGGCTGGCTATCATATAGTCCGCCTTAACGACGTGAAAATGCTGGAACCCTATGACACCTTGCGTCCACAAATAAAACGCTTCATGGAGTCACGGGGCTTGCGTGACAGGTTGGCAAAGGCAGTTATCGACACTTTGGCGGCGCAGGAAAACCTTACCGCTGATGAGGTGATGGACAGGCAGACCAAACACTTCTGCGAGCAGGACAACAACTTGAAATATCTTGTGCAGGAATATCACGACGGCTTGCTCCTTTACGAGATTTGCAAGTCGCAGGTGTGGGACCCTGCCGCCAAAGACACAGCCGCCTTGGAGAACTATTTTAAGAAAAACAAGAAGCAATACGCTTGGGACAAGCCTCATTTTTATGGTCTGCTCTACCACGTGACCACCCCCTCGGACGTTGACGGTGTGAAGAAATTGCTGAAGGGCGTGGACGAAAGCAAGTGGGTGCAGACCTTACGCGAGAAAATGAACGGTGACAGCGTTACCGTGCGTATGGAGCAGAAACTGTTTGCCCAAGGCGATAATGGTTTTGTTGATTCGCTGGTTTTCAAGACCAACACAGGCAAGGCAAAGCCTCGCAAAGGCTTCCCGTATGCTGGTGTAGTGGGCAGAAAGCTCAAGAAAGGACCGCAGAAATGGACCGATGTGGCAGGGCTGGTAGTGTCTGATTACCAGATGGAATGTGACAACAAGTTTGCCGAGGATTTGCGCAAGCGCTATGAGGTGGAGATATATCAGGACGCTCTGAACACGGTGAACAACCATTGAAACGCTAAGGGATGAGGAAGTTTTTGCTTTTCGCGGTTCTGTTATGCGCCCACATCGCCGCTTTTTCGCAGACGGCTGACAATATTGTTGACGAGGTTATTTGGGTGGTAGGCGACGAGGCCATACTAAAAAGCGATGTCGAAGGATTGCGTCGTGACCCCTCCTGGTCGCAGATAAGCGGCAACCCCTATTGTGTGATTCCCGAGCGTTTGGCCATTCAGAAATTGTTCCTCCACCAGGCAGCCATCGACAGTATTGAGGTTACGGACGCGCAGGTAAACTCAACTGTCGAGGAGAGGGTAAATGATTGGGTGATGACAGCAGGCAGCAAGGAGAAGCTGGAAGAATATATGGGTATGCCCATGTCGCAGATTCGAGAGGAGCTGTTCAGCCGCTACAAGGACGAGATGATAGTGAACGAGATGCGAAACAAGTTGACAGAAAACGTGAAAGTCAACCCTGCCGAGGTAAGAAGGTATTTCCGCGACATGCCAGAAGACTCCCTGCCTCTTATTCCGACGCAGGTGGAGGTCGAAATACTTGTGCGCCATCCTAACATACCGCAAGAGGAAATCGACAGGGTGAAAGATGAGCTGCGTGGCTATGCCGAGCGTGTGCAAAACGAGGGAGTGTCGTTTTCCACGCTTGCCATCCTTTATAGCGAAGACCCTGGCACTTCCCGTCAGGGAGGCGAGATGGACTACGTGGGCAGGGGAATGCTTGACCCCGCTTTCGCCAACGTGGCGTTCAGCCTTACCGACCCTAATAAGATTTCCAAGGTGGTGGAGTCGGAATACGGCTTCCACATTATCCAGTTGATTGACAAACGAGGCGACAAGATAAAGGTTCGCCACATCCTGCGCACGCCTAAGGTGGCACAGGAGGATATAGACGACGCCATTCTTAGGCTCGACTCTATTGCCGATGACATACGTAACGAAAAATTCTCATTTGAGGATGCCGCGACTTACATTAGCGACGACAAAGACACGAAAAGCAATCACGGGCTCATGACGAATATGAAAATTACTGATGACGGCGACCGTATCCGAACCTCGCGTTTCGAGATGGGAGAGCTCTCCGAGGTGTCTTCCGAGTTGGCGCGCGTGGTAGACGGCATGGAGGTTGGAGAGGTATCGAAAGCCTTCCAGATGGTTTATACAAACATGAAAACCGTGTGTGCGATAGTAAAG
>JAJPYT010000041.1 GCA_021204845.1 Prevotellaceae bacterium
TCATCCTGAGCCAGGATCAAACTCTTCATTGTATAGTATCCTTTTCTTTCGCCGCTGACCCCTCCCACGAAGGGGAAAGGACAACGGTTCTTTTTTTGTTCTGCGTTTCCTGAGAAAACAGGAACTTGACGGTTCTCTGTTCTTGTGTGATCTACACACGCTCACCTATACCACTTATTCTGTCTTATGGAAATCTGTCAAAGAACTCTTTCTCATGCCCTCCTTTTGGGAAAGCGAATGCAAAGGTACAACCTTTTGTCATTACCGCCAAACTTTCCATCAACTTTTTCAAAAAACATGCAAAAAAAGTTTTTTTCTCCCTAAATATATAATGTACGCACACCTACGCGATGCCCCTTGCCAAAGAGAGTGATGAAAGGAGAAAAGACTACTCCTGCCGAAGCGTAGCTACAACATATTCGGAACAAGTGCCGATGCGGAACTTACCACCCCAGATGCCCAAGCCCGAACTCACGAAGTAGCGTGTATCGCCACTCTTGTATTCTCCGTGTGCCACGGTGAAGATGGCATCCGTCGCCAGAGATATGGGGAACACTTGCCCATGGTGAGTGTGACCACTGAACTGGAAATCTACGCCTGCACGCTCAGCGAGGTCCAACGCCACGGGCTGATGATCCAGCGATATTATGTATTTGTCACGGTCCACACCCTTAAGCAAAGCGCCCAGGCTTTTACGACCAGGATTAGTGCGGTCGTCACGCCCCACGATGCATAGCCCCTGCAATTCCACCACGCTGTCGCGCAGCAAGGTGATATCAGCGTCCCTGTAGAACTGCTCCGCCTTTTGCACATCGCAGTAATACTCGTGATTGCCAAGACAAGCATAAACGGGGGCATGCAAATCCCGCAATTCCGCCGCCATATCTTCCTCCAGCAATGGTCTCATGCTCCTGTCCACGAGGTCGCCAGCCAGCAATATAATGTCGGGATGCTCGTTGTTTATCATCTCCACCCAAGTCCTTAACTCACCGCGGCGGATGTGATAACCCAAGTGAAGGTCGCTGACCAGCAGCAGTTTCACCTCGCGACCTACATGCTTACCTGTTGTCAAAACTATCTCTTGCCTCACTTTGTGATGGTAGTGAATGTTACCGTACAGCAAGAGTACCACCAGCACCACCAACATCCCTATGGTGACGTAGACGTTGCTCCTCAGTGCCTGTTGTGGAATAAGGCGCAGAAGTCTGAGCAGGTCAAGCAAAATGAACATCAAAGCGGTGTAGAGCAAAACTATCAGGCTGCTCGTCCCCACCCTGTATATCAGCGTGGCTATTGGCATCGGCAAATTATCCAATGCATGAGACATGCCCAAAAAGAGCGAGAAAAAAGACAAGAGGCACAGGAGAACTACCACTGCACGCCAAATGTTAGGCAAGGGCAATAGACACCACACGTGCCAAAGAGTGTAGCTGAGAGCCAGCAATGGTATCAAGAGCAAGGATAGCCTCCACATGATATTTCTTCAGTTTGGTTTTATTCCAGCGCAAATATAAGCATAAAAACCACAGAATGCAAGTCAGAGTCAGAGCAAAAGCTGATAATCAACTACATCAAGCCATCTGCCGAACTTCTGCCCGACCTCAACGAATTGGCTTACTTTACGGAAACCGAGGCGCTCGTGCAAGGCGTAGCTGGCCATGTTTCCGCCAGTCACACACGAGACAAGAGCGTGGCAGCCTGCCTGGCGGCAGTGGTCTATAAGTGCTTTCATCAACTGAGTGCCTATCCCTTTCCGCACGTGAGCCGGAGCCAGATAGACAGTAGCCTCCCACGTATTCACGTATGCCGCACGCTCTTTCCACAGGTGTGCATAGCAATAGCCACACATGTCATTCTCCTCACAATCAACCATAACGGGGTAAAAGGCGGCTATGCCCTCCAAGCGCTGGCGCATCTGCTGGACTGAGAGCGGCTCTGTCTCGAAGGATATGTCAGTGTGCAACACGTAATGGTTGTATATCTCCGTGATGGCGGGCACATCGGCAATGTCGAAAGGGCGTATCATTTTGTTCGCATTCTTAATTTCCTTCGCAAGTTACGAAAAAAAGTCTTATCTTCTGCTTTTGTTTGCATTCTTCCGCTGATTGACACGTTGACGCGCCATGGAAAACGAGACCTAAAGAAACCTCACACGTACCTGAAGTATTCAGTGATTACTTACAGCAAAACGTTCTTTGCCTTATTGGAGTAAAGTTTTCACGCCATTCACAAGTAACAACTCACCTCCAAACCGCTTTTCGGTATCGAGCCGTTGCAGTAGAGATTGTAAGTCACGTCGTAATGCTCCTCGCCAAGCACACGCCAGCTCACGAAGTTGCCGCTCGTCCCCGACGGCACAGCAACCAGTCCGCAGTCTATCACATCCACGTAGCGCTGCGCCATAGCAGGGGAAGCAACACAGAGTAGCAGTGACAGAGCAATAAAATATTTGTTGATTCCAGGGATAGTTTTCATGGTTTATGAGTTTAATAGTAATGTTCGTGTGTGTTGCAAATATAAGAAATTATTTGCAGAGATACTATGTTTTAAATGTATAACCACGTAAAAAACAACAGAAAGGCGACCCCGAATGCGGAGCCGCCCCTCACAATATTAATACATGAAAAACTTATATTTACCTTACTTAAGCAATGTCTTCACGCCATTCACAATGTAGATTCCCTTGCGCTTTGGCATTGTGCTTAACTTGATGCCCTGCAGAGTATAAATCTCAGCCTCCTCAAGAGAGGCGGCATGGATGTCCTGCACTGACTCAGGAGCGGGACCTACAACGAGGACTCCCTCTTCGAGGCGGCTCGTGTCCCACGTGAGACCCATGGCATAGTTCGGCTCGCAGAGGTCAAGCTCGAGATCGTCACCTAACTCTATGGAGGAAGCCTCTATTATCTGTATCTCCGTGCCCTCGGCCAGCGCCAAGCCGTCACGTCCGTTCACCACGAGAGCGCCGTTTAGCTTCAGCGTGCCTATGTCGGAGAACTTGCTGAACGTGCTCTTAGTGCCTATGTAAGTCTGCATGGTTCCGTTCACAGTCACGTTCTTGCCGCTGAAGTTAAGGTCACCTGTAGTAGCCGTCTCGCTTATCCCGCTGCGCAATGTGCCTCCTGCCGCAATGGTGGTGGCACTGTTGGCAAGCACGCCCTTGCCGCTGAGCGTCGCTCCCTTAAGCACGTTGAGTGTGCTGGTGCCGAGCATGGTATTGCTGCTGTTGAGGCATAGCTCGCCCTCGCTTACCTTGGCGGCTCCGCGGAATGTGCCCTTACCCGTGAAGGTCATCTTGCAGTCTCCCACTTTGGTAAAAGCGCAAAGCTGCGATGAGCTACCGTCACTGTCGGTGATTGTACCAGCGAAAGTGAAGTTGTTTCCGTCGCTATTGCCTATCTGCCACGTATTGGTGCCAGTTACGGTGCTCTGGTTCGTGAATGTGGGTCCTGGCTGCACCAGCGAGCCGCTGCCCGTTACAGCTCCTATGGTCCACGTCTTGGCAGTGTTGCACACCGAGCAGCCGCTTGCAAGGTCGAGTGTGGCGTGACTTGCCGAGGTGCTCATGTCGAGCGGAAGCCAGATGCTGCTGGTGGTGTGCTTTATGGTGCCGTAGAACTGACTCCAGTCGCCCGTTATGCGCACGCGGCTCACGGTATTGCGAGGAATTATGGTGAGGGTCCCCTCGCCCGTCAGCTTATTGGCGTAAGCTATATAATATACCGTGGTAAGCTGCCACGTTCCCGACTTCCCTTTTGGCACGTAAATGTCGTGCGTCGTGTTGCTGTTGTCGTCGTAGAGAGTGCCGCCCTGGAACTCCACCACTTTGGCGGGAGTGCCAGAACAAGCCTCAGCGGCTCCAGCCGCAATCACCAGTGTGTCAAGCGAAGAGTTGGTTCCGTAGAACTTTAGGGTTCCAGCGCCCTTCTTCGTGAGTGTAGTGCCGCTTGCGGTTCCGTTCATGCTGAAGTCAGCACTGTTGTTTATTACTCCTCCCTCTTCGGTCTGCACCTTTATCGGGGTGTCCATGGTCACTGCGGAAGTTGCCTGTAGCTCAGCCCCGTTTTCAATTACTACGGGGGTAGTCGTCACGGCACCAAGATTACCGTATGCCTGCACTGAATTGCTCAGGCTGCTCACTCTCACGGTTCCTCCGCTAATGGTATTAGAGCCAGTATAGGTGTTGTCGTTGCCCATTGTGAGAGTACCGGTGCCGTCCTTTGTCAGTGACATGCTGCCGACGAGAGTTCCAGCGCCATTGAAGGTGTAATTGCCAGAACTGTTAACCGTTATTGAGGATGGGTCGAGCTCGTCAGTCAAGGTTACTGTGTAA
>JAJPYT010000022.1 GCA_021204845.1 Prevotellaceae bacterium
ATTGTAGGTATCGGTGTCTTCTGGCAGACGTCCAGTGTCGCCTGGTACCCACATGGTGTTGACAAACTCGTATGGGGTGGTGGTGTCTGGAGTGTCGCCCGCATTCGCAAGTTCAGGATACTTGGCGATTGCGTCATCCCAAGTGTAGAAGCAGATGTCGCTGATTATTGACACTCCATCCGCTGAGGTTGGTGTCAAGCCGAAACATGTCCATCCGTTCTGATAGTTAATCTCGTCTTGCAGATAGGTGGTGAGTCCGGTATTAGACACATCCCAGGCGAGCAGCACCCGTCCGTCCCCAAGCACGACAGAGTAGTCCTGGGGAACACTCGTGCCGGCATTGGCGCCGTTGAACCACCAGATGTAGCTGTCGCCCTTCGCTACGGAAAGGTCAGTGCCCACGATTATGAACCAGTTCTGGTCGATGGTGGTGTAGTAGTTTGCAGTGGTAATGTCATCCCACTGGGCCCGTGCTGTGCTGTTGCCCAAACAAGCGTTGTTGGTGTAGATAGGTATCCCATCATCACCAATTCCCGCCTCATTGGCTTGCAAGGTGATGGTGTTGTCGTCGTTGTAGGTGATGTTTTCCGTCATCAGACGTCCAATGTCACCTGCCACCCACATGGTGTTGACGAACTCATAGGGGAACGGACCCTCCTCGTCAGCATACTCAGGGGTAACCGTTGGCTCAGTCCCCTGTGCGAAAGCGGCAATGCCTGCCTGGCAAAGCACTGCCCAAATAAGTAACCTTTTCTTCATTTGTTTTTAGGTTTGGTTAATAGAAATTAGTCGAAGTCTCGTTGTGTTAGAACTTTACAGTAAGTTTCTTGCCGCTGTATGGCACCTCTTTGGATGTGCCGTCGGGCAGCGTCACGGTGAAAGAGCGGGCAGTGAGCATGCCTGGATAGTTGCCCTGGCGCGCGCCGATGGTAAGGGTGCGGGCACTGTCCTTCCATGTGAGGGGGATTTCGGTGTATGCGCCCTGCTCATAATTGTAGTTGTCGAACTCGTCCTCGTAGAGTGTGAATGAGCCGTCAGCTCCCGGGTAGACCCTCAACTCCAGATGGTCCCAAGGCTTCTCTGTGGCATATTGCACATCGGGTCCCAGGGGCAGAATGCTGCCGGCACGCACGTATAGGGGAATGAGGTCGAGAGGTGTGGCGCGGTCGAGCTGCTTGCCGCCCTGTTGGCTCTCGCCTGTCCAGAAGTCGTACCAAGTGGTGCCTGCGGGCAGATAGAGAGACTTGCTCTTAGAGGCGGTGAAGTCTACAGGCATTGTGCTGTCGGTAGTGTATTGGGCATCCAGGACTGGAGCCACAAGCAGGGCATTGCCGAACATATACTCGTCCGCCATGTCCCACACGCGCTTGTCGGAGGGGAAATCCATCATCAAGGCACGCAGGAAAGTGTACTGGTTGTGGGTGACCTGCCATGAGGTGGAATAGATGTAGGGCAGGAGCGAGTAACGCAGGCGGATGGCACGCTCGATAGCGTCGAAGACGGGTTCGCCCCGCTGGCCAAACTGGTATATCTCACGTGGTGCCTCTGTGCCGTGGGAGCGCATCATGGGGCAGAAAGCCCCGAACTGCAGCCAGCGGACGTAGAGTTCCTGATATGCGGGATTGTGGGGAGCCGAGCCACTGCCAGAGTTGTTATAAGCTCCGCAGAAGAAGCCGCCAATATCGGTGTTCCAGTTCGGTATGCCAGTGAGGGAGAAGTTAATCCCTGCGGGTATCTGTTTGCGCAGGGTCTCCCAGCTGGAGGTAACGTCGCCCGACCATGTGTTGGCTCCATAGCGCTGCTGTCCCGCGAAGGCGGAGCGTGTGAGTATGAAAACTCGCTTGTCTGAGGTAGTGGCACGCTGATGGTCGTAGACACCGCCTACAGTCATGAGGGGGAAGGCGTTGCGCACCTTGCGGAATGAGCCGAGATGTGTTGGGGTCTCAAGGCTCTGGTCGGTAAAGTCCTCGTGGTCAGGCTCTGTGGAGTCGAGCCACCAGCCGTCGATGCCACGCGAAAAGAGTCCCTCGTTCATATAACGCCAATAGATGTCTCTCGCCTCTGGGTTATATGGGTCGTAGGGTTTCACGCCCGAGGGGTAGTTCATGTTTGGCGGCCACGCCTCCAAGCCAGACGAGGGCCAGGTGTGGAAGTCGAGGAGCATGCCTTTGGGTTGGAGCTCACGGAACTGCAGGGTCTGTGGACCGAATGATGCCCAGACGGAAATTATTATATGGGCGTTCATGGCATGCACGTCGTCTATCATGCGTTTGGGATCGGGGAATTGCGGATTAAGGAAATCCATGGCGTTCCAGAGATAGTTGTTGCCCCAATACTGCCAGTCTTGGATTATGCCGTCGAGCGGCACGCCCGACTGGCGGTAGCGCCGCACCACGTCCACAAGGTCTTTTTGGCTCTCGTAGCGCTCGCGGCTCTGCCAGAAGCCATAGGTCCAGAGAGGGAACATGGGTGCCTGCCCTGTGAGCTGGCGCATCTGCGCTATGACACCGTCGGCAGTGCCCCCGTAGAGGAAGTAATAATCGATGCAGTCGCCCACCTCGGAATCGAAGGACGTGGCATCCTGGGTGTCTGAGAAGGTGGTGGGAGAACAGTTGTCCCAGAAGATGGCGTAGCCCTTCACCGAATGCAGCAGAGGCACCACATCCTCGAGGTTCTCCTGTGTCATGTATCTGGTGAGACTGCGTTGCACAAGCTTGCCGTTTTGCGACTGCCCCAGACCGTAGACTGCCTCGTCGCTGTCGAGCACGAAGGACTGAAGGCACCTGAACGATCCCTGGTCAGCCCCCTCGGTGCGAATTGTCATCTCTGCCTTGTCCTCTCGCAGCAATGGGTTTCCTTTCACATCGGCAAAGGAGACCGTGCCAGCCGCCTCGTCGTAGGTGACCTGCAAGGTTGAGGATTTCATGGTCACCACGCTCCCATCCTCCTTCCTGGTCACTTCCGTCTGTTCTGGCTCCATCACCACGCAGAGACTCTGCTTCTCGGGGGCGATGCCCTTTGTGGCAGGGTATTTCACCACTCTCACTATGGAGGGAGAGTAAAAGACTATGTCGCACTTTAACGCCTCCTCAGCCTGGGCGGCAAGGAAAGCCAAACACAGCAACGTTAACGCACGGAGTCTCTTACTCATAAGCTTTATAATAAGGTCAGTTTATAATCATCCACTTGGCGAGAGGGGCAATCAATAGTCATCCTCCGCCTTGCCTGTGCCCTCAACACCGTAGACGCTCTTCGGCACAATCTCGAAGTAGTCGAGGCACACCTCAGCGGCTCCCACTGCCCAGATGCTCTTTATTCGCACCGTGTGCTGCACGTCCTCGTCGAGGTTCACCGTGCCTAATACATAGCGGAGTGTGCCGCTGTAGTTGCAGAAGTAGCTCTTCGTGGCGTTTGCCCCGTCCTCGTGGCCCTCGGAGGTGAACTTGAACACTGAGCGAGGTCCGTGGTACCAGCCCATGTTGTGCATATTCTTCTTCGCCTGCTCCTGCTCCTCGGCAGTGTAGCTGTTGGAGGTGAGGGCGAACCAGCCCGTGCGGCTTACTATGTTGTCGCTGCGCATGTCGAAGGGAATGCCCTGAGGCTCTCCGTCTAAGTAGAACTGGCAGATGCCACGCGAAGCTAAGGCGGTGAATCCCATGCGTATCTGGTACGTGCCGGAGGGCACACTCATGAGGTTGAAGGTTATGTCGTAGGAGTTCACCTCCGAGGCGAGGTTGAACTCGTCGCCCTCGTAGTCATCGTAATAGTTATGCTGGCTCTGGAAGAGGAAGATACCGTCGTCGTTCACCTTCACATTGTCGAGATAGCCGTTGGGGAACCAGTAGTTTGGCGAGGTCACCGACTTGTCGGGGTTGTTCGAGTTCGCCATGTAGTTGTTCGTGCGGCCGTCACGTATGTTGTTGCTCATCAGCTCGGGGAACATATAGTAGAGGTCTATTCGCATGCGGGTGTTGAACACGTCCTCCTTCGTTGTCTCCCCGTAGTCCGCCAGTCCGTCCGTCAGGTAATATACTCCGTTAATTCCGTCGTTTTCCACGCCCTCTCCCACTTCGCTTTCAACGTGTATGCCGGGAATGTATATCTCACGGCTCATGTCACCCCGGTTCAGATAGAGGTCGTTTTTCACGTCGTGCTCGCCGTAGCCAATGAAACGCGTCACTGTCAGGCGGTCTATCTTTATGGTGGTAAGCGAGTCCATGGTAGGATACCACACAATCGGGTTTATAAGATTCGTCTCAATTGAGCAGATAGTCGTAAGATCGTCATACATTCCCTTTGCCTTCAGTATATTGTAGCCTATAAGGCGGCGCAGGGGCGAGCGCCAGTTGGTGAGTGCCTCGGCGTTGGCTGGGTCGTTCACGTCTAAGTCGTCTCCTCCGTATATGCCGCGTGCGTAGTTGTAGAACGACTGCAGGTCGGTGATGCCATAGTCAGCCTCCAGTATCGAGTCTGGGCAGGCGAAGATGGTGAACCCATAGTTCTTGGTCTCAGGTATGTGGCAGTAGTCCCACTGGTTTCCCGAGTAGATGCTGAGGTCCTCATACTGGTCGGGGTCCCAGCTCGCGTCCTTTATGTGGTTCTGTATGTATTCAGCCAGGCCCACAGCCCTCATCGCCTCAGTGAAGAGGGAGACTTTCTCGTTCTCCTCGAGCAGGTCGAACACTGTCTGGTTAGACGAGGCTATCACCCGGTTCACCGTGTGCACCATCCCGTTCTCCACAGAGTCGTTCGTCAGGTTGAAGCACATATAGCCGCTGCGGTTCAGGCGGTAGGTGTTGTGCACGTCGTCCTTGCCCTCTATCTCCAAGGAGTCCGTGGTGTAGATGGTGTCTCCGCCCTCCACGTAGGCGAAGGCCTGCTGCACCTGCAGGTAGCGGCCGTTCATGTTCACGCTGCTCAGCGAGGTGGCACCCAGCAGGTCGTCTGTGGCGAATGCCCTGCCGCTCACCAGGTGAGTGCGGGCTATTGTGTCACAGATGTCGTAAGGGATATCGCTCACGCTTGAGTAGCCGTTTTCCTTAAGATATGCCTCCACAGCGTCGTTGTCTGGGGCGAAGCAGGTGTATAGTCCGTAAGTGGAGATGAGATCCATCAGGTTCACTCCCCTCTCGCTGTATTGCGAGCGGTCTATTATCCGCACAAACTCGCTGTACTGCGGGCGCGATTGCAGGTAGTCGCTCATCATCTCGCCCGTGAAGGTATAGTATTTGTCGGCAGGGATATCGTCGCTGCATGACGTTATGCATAGTGCCAACGTACAAGTCAGCGCGCAGCAAATGGTGATTACTTTAGTAGACTTGGCTTTCATGATAATATAGTGTTGTAATTGCGTTTTTCCGTCCTTTCTGTCGCAAAAATACTAAAGCCTAATTAAAAAAGAAAGAAAAGCCAGTAAATTAACATAAAATAGCCCTCTTTCTTCCCCATTTGCGGAAAACTCACTACCTTTGCAAGTGCTAACCTGCACTAAGCGAGAGAGCTTGCCCACTCTCCAGAGCGCCAAGCAGGCTCAGGACGAAGCTAACCTTAACAATATAAATATTATGATGCATTTCTTACAAGCTGACTCAATTGTCACAGAAGCGGCCAAAGAGGCCGAAGTAACCACTAAAGCCATCCTCTCGGGCGATACCACCGCCCTTCAGCACTTAGGCCAGCAGTGCCTGAATGTTTGCGTAGAGGTGGGTAAGTCAATAATCCTGGCAGTACTCATCTACATTATCGGGCGTTTTATCATTCGTGGCATAAATGCCCTGCTGGCACGCACGCTTGAGCGTCGCCACGTTGACCTCTCCTTACAGAGCTTCCTGAAGAGCATGGTGAACATCGTGCTTACCATTCTGCTGCTTGTCTCCGTGGTAGGTGCCCTTGGAGTTAATACAGCCTCATTCGCTGCCCTGATAGCTGCCATAGGCATAGCGTTTGGCATGGCACTGAGCGGCAACTTGCAGAATATGGCAGGTGGCTTCGTCATTCTCGTCTTCAAGCCTTTCCGCGTAGGGGATTCTATCGAGGCTATGGGCACTGTAGGCACAGTTAAGGAGATTCAGATGTTCCACACCATCGTGCTTACTGCCGACAATAAAACAGTGTTCCTCCCGAACGGAGCTCTCTCCAGCGGCTCGGTAGTTAACGCCAGTTTGAGTGAAGTACGCCGTGTGGACTTGACATACAAAGCCGCGTATGGGCAAGACCCCGAAGAGGTTAAAGCCGCGCTGAAGGAAATAATTGCCGCTTGCGACAAGGTCCTCACTGACGCGGGCCATGAGCCATTCATCGCTCTCTCTGAGATTGGCGGCAACATGACCTTCACTGTCCGCCTCTGGACTAAGGGAGCCGATTATTGGGCAGTCTACTATTATATGCAGCAGACAGTCTTCACCACTTTCAACAAGAAAGGAATCAAGTTCCCCTGATAAACCCGCAAGGTTAGATTAATACTAAAAAGGGGTGTGTCAAAATGGGAAATCTTATTAGAGTTTCGCCAGCAGTCCGGGGGTGTGTCAAAATGAAATCCACAAGCGGTCCGAGTGGCGGAGCCACTCCACAAGGTTAGCCGCAGGCCTTTACGGCCTGCGGATGAGGCACGCAGAGCCGATGAGTGCCAGAGGTACTCAAGATATTGAGTTTGTATTTGTTAGCAGATACGTTGAGTACCTCCGGCACTCATTCCCTATTCGTTTCTCTACCGTGGGCCGTAAAGGCCCACGGCTAACCATGTGGAGCGCCCCTGGCGCTCGGACAGCTTACGCTTTTATGGTGATTTCATTTTGCCCCTTCCATTAACGCAACTTATGGCGTAGGTAATGGGAACGTGAGTATAGGAGGTAGAGAAGCACCCCTAAACCGTTTACCACCCATGCAGCCCAGAAGGCTGAATGAAAGCCGAAATTGTGGGCGAGAAAGCCTCCTGCCAGTATGCCTATGCCCACCCCGAGGTCCCACGAGACGAGCAGTGTGGAGTTTGCTGTGCCGCGCTGGTCGTTGGAGGCGAGGTTGATGAACATGTTCTGGAAGGCGGGATACATGTGGCCGTTACCAAGTCCTATGACAAGCGCCGCCCCGTAAAAGCCCCACAGATTGTGGAGCGCGGCAAACAGGAGATAACCTAAGAGAGAGACCACAATCCCTTCAGTGGCGTTCTGCACCACCTTGCCTTGCCTTAGCGACTTGACACCCGTGAGGCGCGAGAGAATGAGCCCAACGGCAAGCAGGGCGAAAAACACGCCTGTGCTGTGAACGAGACCGAGTTCTTCCTTACCGTAAAGAGCTATGTATGTGGCAACTATGCCGTAAGAAAAGGAGGCGCAAAGGATGGTTAGCCCTTGGCTCCATCCGCGGAGCAGTATAAACCTGTCGAGCGAGATGGGGGTACGGCGCTTCACCCTCGGGCGAACTGGGAGGTCTAAGGTGGTGTTTACTATGAAACCAATGAGCGCAAGGGCAAAGGCGAGAAGAAAGAGCAGGTTATAGTTGCGCCACATGCCATAAAGAAGCACGGCTACAGTGGGACTAATCGCTGTGGCTATATTATTGCTTAGTCCGTAGTATCCAATGCCTTCTGTGCGACGAGAGGTGGGCAGCACGTCTATGCCCACAGTGGTTGTCGCCACTGTCGCCGCCCCGAAGGGAGCTCCGTGCAGTGTGCGCACCACGGTGAAAAGCAGCAGAGAGCCCGCCGCCACATAGCCGATGAAGAAGAGGGCGAAAGCCACGTAGGTGATGAGCAGCACCAGCTTACGTGGGAAAGTATCCACCAGATAGCCGCTAAACGCTCTGATTAAGAGGGCTGTGATGGTGTAACCCGACAACACCATGCCTATAGAATCCTTGTCAGCGCCGAACGTCTCGCTCAGGTAGAGCGGCAACAGCGGAGCCAGCAGCATGAATGAGAAATAGAGCAAGAAGTTGGCGCTCAGCACCTTTAGGTAGTTCTTGTTCCAGAGCTTTTCCGTCTTCTCCACTGGGCAGGTAGGGGGATGGTTATTTCTTTATCAGCACTTTCTTGCCATCACTGGAGATGTATATGCCGCTGTGCGTAGGGTTCACTTTTCTGCCTGTCAAGTCGTAGGTCAGGGTGGGGGAGGGGAGAGCCGCCTCTCCTGGCAGATTCACCGAGTCGTATGGAGCGTCCCCGCAACGCAGAAGGCTGAAGTCATCTATTGAAGCCCACTGGTATGCCGCCCCAGTCACGTTGGCGAGAGTGGCTGAGACGGTGAGCGTGCCGTCTCTAACAACTACCTCCACGCTGCCCCAGTTCCAGCCTCGCCCGGCACCATTGTTGGCAAACGTGGCTCCTGCCTCTGTGCCAGCGCTCACGCTTTCCCACTCCGTGCCGTCTATGTCTATCGTTCCGCCTGTATCGCCCTCTGCGGGGAACACATATTGCTCGTCTCCAGCCGAGAGAGTGCAACGTGCCCCAGAGCTGCTGCGACCAGCCGCTGTGAGCCTGTAAACTCCGTCTGGCACTTCCAGCGTCTGCGTCATTGTCTCGCTCCACTTGGCTGTGCTGCTCCATTCCGAGCTCGACTGCTCAAAGTAAGCGTCCGTGGTGTCATCGCTCCAGTGCTGACCTCCAGCATTGGCAGTTATACCACTGCTGCGTGTCCAGCCCGATGTGCCGTCTGTAGCGTCGCAAGCGCCTAAAAGGTAGCTCATGTCTGTTGTGTCGGATGCCTCCGGCACGGTGAGATACTTGAAGTTGTTGGCAATCAGTGAGTCCACCAGCTCTTTCCCTCGTGTTATATATGTCTCTCCATCATTTCCCTTAGTACTGTCAACTCCCACGTAATCAGCCAATATTATGCCCGTTGGTCCAGCCTTGTGCGAGGCAAGGTAGTCCACTATAGCCGCGTTAGTGTGAGTGGCGTTGTCGCGGTAACCGTCTGCCAGCGATACCTCATAGCCCAAGATAGATGTGGTCTTAGAGTAGGCTGAGGCGAAGTTCATCACCCACACGTTCCTGCGCAGGTTGTAGGCGTAGTGGCTGGTGGAGTAGTCCAGCATGGTTTCCACGGCAGTCACTTTCTCGTCCACCGCTCCCGATGCGCTGGTGTCTGAGAAGTCCTGCATGTAGAGCGAGGCTGTGGCGTTTATTTCCGAGCCCGCTCCCTTTATCTTTCCGCCTGTCTGTGCGCTCCAGCTTACGTAGCCTGCCCAGCCCGTCATAAGTCCGCCCACTGGGGCTGTGGAGTATGAGTCACGATAAAGCACCAGTATTTTGCCTCTCAACTCGCCTACGGTCAGGTCACGGCGGAAATCCACGAAGAGGTCAGCCAGTTCGTCACTCTCCATCAGCTCGTGCAGCAGTGTCTCGTAGTCGTAGCTGCCGCTGTCCCCGTCCGTCTCGTGAAGCAGGTGTATTACTGCGAACTCCGAGGGGTTAGCCTCCAGCGAGTCGCGCAAGAGATAAAGAGCGTCGTCGAAGCGTAGCGTTGTTGGCACAATGCCGTGGTTTATGTTCAGATAGCCTCCGCTCTGCGTGCAAGGCCGCAGGTCGAAGGCTCTCACGCCTATCGCCCACTGCTCAGCCAGCGACAGCTCCTGCGTCTGGGCGTATTGCGTGCCCGAAATCAGGCCTAAGATTTTAGACAGTCCGTTGCCCGTGGCAGAGTCGTGGGCTCCGGGAATTGATAGTGCCGAGAGCGGTGCCTCGTCAGGCAGGCGGCTCATCCAGTTGTCGGCGCGTGCGGCTTCCCCTGCATACAGGAGAGCGGCAAGTGTGGTAGTGATGAATATGTTTTTCATTCCGCAAATATAGTGATAATTTCTTAATTGTCCATAATAAAGGCAAAGCGACTTGCCCAAGTGGCAATTTATTCCTAATATTGCAGTCACAAGAGCGACGCGTACATCGTATATATCAGCTATAACAAAATATATGAAGCAACTAACCCTGACAATCATTGCAGCCCTTGCCCTCGTGGCGTGTGGCAGTTCAAGGCACGCCCGTAAGCAGGGCGGCATAATAGGCTCTTGGACCATAGAGCGAGCCATGTCCACCTCCACCGAAGGGGGAGAGGAGCAGGCGTTCATCAGCTTTGGCTCCGACGGCAAGTTCAACGGCAACGCCAGTGTCAATCTCTTCTTCGGCAGTTACACTCTCTCGGGCAGCAGCCTTAAGTTGGAGAACGTGGGCATGACGCGCCGCCTTGGTGCCAGTATGGACGTGGAGCGGGCTGTCACTGAGGGGCTTAATGCAGTAGAGCAGGTGAGCCTTTCAGGCGACCGCGCCTACCTCATGAGCGCTCAGGGCGACACTCTCCTCTGGCTGCTGCGGCAGGACTGAGGCTCATAATTTGTTACTTTATCCGCCAATTTGCTTGCCGCTTGCTGGAAAAAGGCTATCTTTGCAAAGAAGCAAACCTTAAACACATAGAAAAAAACAGATGAAAAAGATTCTCTTGACATTGTGCATCATGGCTTTCGGGCTGGGTGCTTCCGCGCATGAGTTAGGCATTGGGGCTAATGTCCTCTACGGCACGCAGATAAAGAACGCGGGCTTCGGAGTGAAGGCTACAGCCGGTCTCACCAGCAAGTGGCGCTTGGAGTTCTCTTACAACAACTATCTTGATAAGGGCGACGATGACCGCAAGCTCTGGGACGCCAACCTCAACGTGCATTACGTGATGTCCGTCCCCTTGGTTCACAGGGTTAAGTTCTATCCTCTCGTGGGTTTGACCTACACCAACTGGAAGATACCCAAAGCCGCCACGTCTGAGAGCGAGGTCACATCAGGCGAGGTACAGCCAGTGGCTGAGACCCGCGGCTCATTCCTCCATACCTTAGCCAATAACATGAAGGACATAAAGCATAACTACGTCGGTGCCAATGTGGGTGTGGGAGCGCAGATAAAGCTGGCAGGTCCTCTGTGGTTTAATATCGACCTCAAATATCAGATAATCAAGCGCTACTCGCAGTTCCAGCCCTCTGTGGGCTTGATGCTCCGGTTCTGACGGAGGCGCACTTGGGGGTGTCAAAATGGGAATCCGCAAGCGGTACGAGTGGCTCCGCCACTCGGACTGCTTACGAACGGCAAAGCTCTCATCGAAGATAAACTCTATGATTCCCATTTTGACACATGGGGCAGACCGCTTTCAGAACAGCCCGAAGAGGCGGCTGTCTATCTGTGAGGTAACAGCCTGGAAGTCCTTGGGCTCGGTGGCGAAATGGCACTCGTCTATGTCCACTATCAGCAGCTCCCCGTCGTACTTCGCTATCCACTTCTCGTAGAGCGCGTTCAGCCCCTGCAGATACTCTATGCTTATTCCCTGCTCGCACGTGCGGCCACGGCTCTGTATATGGCTCGCCAGCGTGGCAATACTGCCTCTCAGGTAAATGAGCAGGTCAGGCCAAGGCAGGTCTACGGTCATCAGCACGAAGAGGTCGCAATAGTTGGCGAAGTCACGGTCGCTCATAAGCCCTAATTTATGCAGGTTATGGGCGAATATGTGCGCGTCCTCGTATATAGTGCGGTCCTGCACCACGTTGCTCTCGCTGTGGCTTATCTCCATAGCGTCACGCAGGCGGCGGCACAGGAAATGCACCTGCGTGTTGAATGCCCATCTCCTCATGTCGTGGTAGTAGTCAGTCAGATAGGGGTTGTCGCCTGGCTCGAAGAAGGGAGTCCAGCCGTAAGCCTTGGCCAGCATGCGTGTTAGAGTTGTCTTGCCGCTGCCTATGTTCCCTGCTATCGCTATGTGTTTCGAGGCTTTATTTCTGTCAGTCATGTGTGTGCCAAGTGAGTTTCTTCTTTTTACAGGGGGAACAGCCCGCCTGTCAGTGGGTCTATCTTGTCGGTCACCTGCCGCAGGTCGGCGCTGTTGTTCAGGAAGTCCATGTGGCTCACGTCCAATGTCAGCACGCGCCCCGGAAAGGTCTCCAGCATGAAGTGGTCGTACAGTGCGTTCAGCCCTTGCAGATACTCTATGCTTATGCCCTGCTCCCACGAGCGGCCGCGTTTCTGTATCTGGTTCACCAGATGCGCTATGTCGCTGCGCAGGTAAATGGTAAGGTCAGGCAGCCTCAGCTTCCTCTGCATCTGCTCGAACAGCGAGATTATCGTCTGGTAGTCCCGCCACGCCAGGTTCCCCATGCGCATATTGTTCTCCACAAACACGCTCACTCCCTCCCATATCGAGCGGTCCTGCACCACGTTGCCCTCAATTTGCCCTATGGCGAGAGCCTCGCGGTACCGCTCTTTCAGGAAGAAGACCTCTAAGTTGAACGCCCATCGCGGTATATCGTGGTAGTAATCCTCAAGGTAGGGGTTGTCCACTACGGTCTCCAGTCGCGCTTCCCAGCCGTAGTGTTTGGCGAGCAGCCCTGTCAGGGTAGTCTTGCCGCTGCCTATGTTGCCAGATATTACTATGTGCATGTCAACTTGGGGTTTCTTGTTATATCTTTCACTGGCAAAATTAGTTAATTATCGGATATGTGGCAAGCAAGGAGTGAAAAAAACACACTTGTTTCTTGCATCTACGTGATATTTTTCCTTACTTTGCCCCGTAGTGGGAGCAAAATGTCAAAGACAAAGCTTCCTTAAAGCATTGAAATAGTAGTATTAACTGACATAATTTGACAAGTATGAAGAAGTATTTAGCAGAAATGGTGGGCACGATGACACTCGTGCTCATGGGTTGCGGAAGCGCTGTTTTCAACTACGGTTGCGGCACCACCCAACAGGTTCTCACTGTGGCCTTTGCCTTCGGTCTTTCCGTTGTTGCCATGGCTTACACCATCGGTAACATCTCAGGTTGCCACATCAATCCCGCCATCACTCTTGGTTGCCTGCTCACGGGGCGCATCAGCGGCCGCGACGCTGGCATGTACATGCTCTTCCAGGTTATTGGAGCGTTCATCGGCTCGGCCATCATTTGGGTTCTCGTCACGCAGATTAATCCTTTCGAGGCTTCCTACATTGCCGAGGCTTCGGGAGAGCTTGCAACCACCACTGGCGCCAATGCCTGCCAGGACGGTGTCAGCCTTTGCGGAGGTCTCATTGCCGAGATAGTCTTCACCGCAATCTTTGTGTTTGTGGTTCTGGGCACAACTGATTCCAAGAAGGGAGCCGGCAATTTCGCTGGTCTCGCCATTGGTCTCACGCTCACTCTCGTGCACATCGTTTGCATTCCTCTCACTGGCACTTCCGTCAATCCTGCCCGTTCCATAGCTCCCGCCGTGTTTGCCGGTGGCGCGCCTCTCTGCCAGCTGTGGATATTCATCGTAGGGCCTTTCGTAGGTGCAGCCATAGCCGCCCTTCTCTGGAAGATGGTAAGCTGCAAGAAATAACAAGTAGAGTTTAGCCGCATTCCCCGCAGGTTTGCGGCCCATTATGAGGGACTGCGTCAGCTCCCACTCTCCCGGCAAGGGCTGAGTTTGGCAGTTACGTGGTCCCTCATTTCGTGGGGGAACGGTAGAACCCTCAGCGAAGCTAATTGCCTGCGGAAAGAGCGCCGAAGGTGCTCAAATGGGTATGGGTATCAAAATGGGATTCGTAAAGAGACCAAGCGGCACAAAGGTAAAAGAGCGCCGAAGGTGCTCCCCCTTGGTAGCCGGGGGTTCTAACCCCCGGTATGGATGCGAGGGGATGGTGGGTGCCGAAGGTACCCTCTAATATCCAGAGGGTTACAACCCTCTGCCGTGGGTAAAAACCCACGGAATAATGGAGAGTACCTATCGGCACTCACTCTTTACTCGTTCCTTAGCCGCAGGCCGTAAAGGCCCGCGGCTATCATGGGGGAGCACCTTCGGCGCTCTTACCACTTGCGATTTTCATTTTGATACCCCCTTGCCACCTCTCCTTACAGAAACGCCCTCAGCCTCTCCCTCTTGCTGCTGCTCCGCAGCCGCAGGGCGGCCTTCTCTCGTATCTGCCGCACTCGCTCGCGGGTGAGGCCTATCAAGGAGCTTATCTCGTCCAGCGAGTGAGGCATGCAGCCTATGCCGTAGAAGAGGCGCAGCACCATGCTCTCCCTCTCGGGCAGTGTGTCGAGCACCCGCTTGAGCTCCGTGCTCAGCGACTCGTCGTCCAGCGTCTTGTCCGTCTCTGGCGTGTCGCGGTTGGGCAGCAGGTCGCCAAGGGTAGAGTCCTCGCTGTTCGCTATGGGCGAGTCTATGCTCGAGTGTTTCGAGCTTACGCCCATCAGGTTTGTTACCCTTGAGGCGGGCAGGTCCAGCGCGTCGGCTATTTCCTCCACTGTGGGTGTGTGCTGGTTGGCCTGTTCATATTCGGCTATGAACTGGAATATGCGGTGCTGCTCTCCCACCTTGTTCAGCGGCAGTCTCACCATGCGTCCGTGGTCGGCGAGGGCCTGCAGTATGCTCTGCCTCACCCACCACACGGCGTAGGAGATGAATTTGAAGCCTCGTGTCTCGTCGTAGCGCTCTGCCGCCTTCAGCAGGCCTAAGTTACCCTCGCTTATCAGGTCCATAAGGTCCATTCCGTGCGAGGAATATTGTTTTGCCACCGACACCACGAAGCGCAGGTTAGCGTTTACTATCCGTTCCCTTGCAGCTGCGTCGCCGCGGTGTATACGTTGCGCCAGATCTATCTCCTCCTCGGGCGTGAGCAGGGGGTAGCGGTCAATTTCACGCAAGTAAGTGTTTACAGATTGTGTGTCACGTACTGTGATGCTTTGGCTCAGTTTCAGTTGTCGCATAAATATTCTCTCTTTCTTTCTCTACGTTATAGGGGCATTTTAGTGTCCCCATCTTTTTTAGGACTTACAAATATAACACATTATTCTCGTTTCCGCAAGAGTTTTACTGAAATAACATTTTTTCTTTCATGTATGTCCCCAACGAGCCCAAAGTAACCCGTTCCGCCTCCAAAGAATCTCTCTGCACTGGCGTACCGTGGTCAGCGCACTGACGCGCGAGAATCAGTGCGGTGACGAGGCTTAGTTCGTGCACTGATGATTGAGAAGAGTGGTATAAGCTTGCTCTACACGCATAATAGGTAGGTCTTTCTGGTTCGGTTATTGGTAGGCGGGAAGGCGGACGGACAGTAGCACCCCCCTATATATAGGGGTGCATACGTCCGCCTTCCCGCCTTCCCGCCTTCCCGCTCATCTCCCATCCGAACCAGAAAGCCGATTGTTTGATATATATAACTACCCACCCTGTGCAATTTAATATATTTCACCTTGATAGTATCAGGTGGGGTGTGTTATAATGGGATTCGCAGGCGGAAAGAGCGCCGAAGGTGCTCCCCTTTGGTAGCCGGGGGTTCTAACCCCCGGTATGGATACGAGAGGATGATGGGTGCCGAAGGTACCCTCTAATATTCTGGGGGTTATAACCCCCAGCCGTGGGTATAAACCCACGGAATAATGGCGAGTACCTTCGGCACTCATTCCCTACTCGCTTATTCTCCGCAGGCCGTAAAGGCCCGCGGCTATAAGAGGGAGCACCTTCGGCGCTCTTTCCGCTTGCGTTTTGTCTTTTTGACCCAATGATACTTTTGGCGTGGCACGGAGGCATCCCCCCTGTTCCAAACATTTTTCTTCTTTATGCGATAATTTTCTTGCAAATAATGAACAACTAATCCTTAAATTTTATATCTTTGCGAGGTAATATATAATATTGTGTGGAGACTAACATTATTTCAACTTTAATATCAACATCTATGAGAAAACTATTAACTTTATCGATTGTCGCGGTGTTGTCGCTGTTCTCAACGGCCGCATTCGCTGACTTCAGTGATGAACTGGAGGGCAAGAAGATTGCCATCGGAGAGGCGTTACAGACACCTGCCGATATCCAGGAAGGCACGTGGTACGTTATTGCTACGTTGTACAGTTCGAGGCTGTACGACAACATGTACATGTACGATAAGTACTACAGCGACAGCTATGACAAGTTGTATTTCTGGGACAAGAACGATGCTGTATACAGCGGTATGGATGCCACAGATGACGATGCGTTGAGGACTCTGGTACGCTTCGTACCTGTTACGGTTAGCGGCTACGACAGCGACACTTACTACTTGGAGTTCGCCACAGGCAGAAGGGCTTATTTGTATGATAATGCCCAGAACAATTATGTGCGCCTCTATCTCAATGAAGAGTATGAGCAGCCAGTATACACCTACAACATCTCTGGTGAAGCGGGGCATTTCGGTTTCTACGTCGCAAGCGAGAACCAGTACCGTTTGTATGGTGGATATGCAAATGGGAGCTTGTATATAACAACTTGGAGCACAGGCGCTGCTGAAGTTTTGAACGCCCAGTATGACTTTGCCATCTATCCCGCCATAGCAGAGAGTGACGAAGATTTGCTGGAGGCTTCTTATAACGCATTCGTCTCAACTTACGAGCAGTATAGCGCTTTGACATGGGACACTGGAACAAACCCAGGCCAATACAGCGCTGAAAGCGTGGCTGCCCTCAATGCGGCTCTTGCCGAGGTTGCAGACTTGGTTGGCGCCGGAGCCAGCAGCAAGACCGCTGACGAGTGGAGTGAGCTGACCTCAACCTTGAAAGAGGCTTATAATGCCGCTATCGAATCTCAAATTACGACTGTGGATTATGCTGACGGACAATATTTCATTGAAATAGCTGGACTTGAATCTGAGACAGCGTATGCGGTATATCCAGATGCGGATTACAGTTATTATTATTTGGATTGGGGAGCATTGGACGAGACAAACGAGCTTCACATCTGGAATGTGACTGCCGTAGGCGATGGCTCATATACTGTGAAGAATGCTTATACGAACAGCACATTTAATGAGTTTGTGACAAGCGATTATGACTGGGCTACCCTCTCTGAGAGCAGTAACATAAAGATGGTATTCGACTATGACCACACAAACGACGCTGGCGAATACGTGGTAAAGATACGTACAAGCACTAACACAAAGGGATATCTCTGGGCTGCTGGCGTAAGTAACAACAAATCCAGTGGTTACATGTGGAGCTGGACTGGCACCGACAGTGGCAGCTACTTCAAGCTCGTTAACATAAGCGACGAGGAGGCTGAGGAGTTCGTTGACGACGAGATGGTAATTGGCGACGAGGTTAAGGGCGACAATGGCATCTATCAGGTGACGGGCGAGAACCTGTTCGTAAACGGCAGCTTCAACGATGGCGTGAATGGCTGGAAGGCCACAGACTACGCAACCGACGCAGTTATAGACAACTTCACAATCACAACGACAGGCGGTTACAATGGTGGCGCTTACATCACCACCACCGCCGCAGGCGCCGGCAGCGAGACGACTATCCGTCAGTCGATAGCAGTGGAGGCAGGCAAGCCGTACTTGTTCATAGCTTACACGAGCGGAGAGACACCTGCGGAGAATAACAAGCGCTACAACGCTCTCATGCAGATGGAAAGCGCTACCGAGGAGGTAAGTGTAGACAGCCAGCCTGTTGACGTGGTAACGCTCGAATGGGGCGCGGACGCCGGCGAGACTGCCACAGAGTGGACGCGCACAGAGGCAGTGTTCATCGCTCCTACCGACTACGTGGGCATGCGCATGGGCTGGAACAACAACACCAGCTTCGACGCCTTCCAGCTCTATCCGTTGGAACTGACGCAGGAGATGCCTGTTGAGGACGGTGTATACGTTCTGCAGAACGTGGGGACAGGTCAGTACCTTGGTGGCGGCAACTCATGGGACACCCAGGGCAGCATCCTTGCTACTCCGCAGCAGTTCACCATCGAGGGTCAGGACGACGGCACTTACACACTGGCTTCTTACCAGTATAACAGCGAGACCAAGCACTATCTCGGCACCAACCTGTATGTCGACAGCGACGCTGCGGGCTGGACTATCGCAGACTTGGGCGACGGCACCTACAGCCTGTACAACGAGACCGCGGGCGGTTACCTGAACGGCAATGTCGAGCTGTATGGGGCTGTTACGGCAAGCTCCGAGGCAGACGCCTGGAAGCTCATCTCTCTTGACGACGTTGTGGCCAGCCAGGAAGAGGCGACAGCCGAGAATCCTGTTGACGTTACAGCCCTTATCTGGAACCCGACGCTGAACCGCGAGAGCCAGAGCTACGAGGTATACTGGACAACTACCGACTACTCGGGCGAGGGAACCGTAAGCCCGACCTTCGGTTATCAGAACAACACCGATTACGCCAATGCTGTTGAGGTATATCACATAGATGGCGGCTTCGATATTAACCAGACCCTCACAGGCCTGAAGGCAGGTAACTACGTGCTGAGCGCACAGGCGTTCTACCGCGACGATAATGAGGATGCTATCGCTGAGGGCTTGCCAGTGCTCTATGTCGGTGACAATGAGGCTCAGCTGATGAACATGAGAGACGTTGAGGACACCAACTGCTCTGCCATTGAAGGCACCTCACAGAACATGCACACCGCATTCCTCGACTTCATCGCTGGCTCTTATCCCGTAAGCGTGGCGTTCACGGTTGCAGAGGGTGAGGATGTCACCATTGGTGTGAAAGCCGAGAACACTTCCCTGCTGTGGACTATCCTTGGCGAGCTGAACCTTGTCTACGCAGGTCCTGAAATTGTTGAGGGTCCCGTGGCAGACGGCATCTATATGATAAAGAACGTTGAGGTGGGCCAGTACCTGGGTGGCGGCAACGCCTGGGGCACACAGGCATCCCTGCTCACTCGCCCGCAGCAGTTCACTCTTGAGGCTCTGAACGACGGCACTTACACCATCGCTTCCTACCAGTACAACGGAGTTAAGCACTATCTGAACGGTGTTGACGAAGCGGCATATCCATATTGCGACGCCGAAGCTGACACTTGGGGCACATGGACATTGGCGGAGACCGACGAGGAAGGCGTTTACACGTTGTGCCTTGGCGACGACAACTATCTGACAGCCACGGAGGAAGGCGGCGTGGCAACAACACAGACCGACCCGACGGCAGCCGGCACGACATGGCAGCTGATAACGATGGCAGACATCGTGGCAAGCCAGGCAGACGCCACAGCGGAGAATCCTGTTGACGTTACGGGCTTGATAATGAACCCGACCCTGAACTATGGAAGCCAGGCTAACGAGCACTGGACAGTGGCAAGCTACGACAAAGACTCCATTCCGACAAACTACAACTTCGGCGGCAGCCGCAACGGCAGCACTAACGGAAACGACGTTGTTGAGAGCTATCACTCAGCTAATGGCTTCAACATCTACCAGACACTGGAGGGCTTGACAGCTGGTTACTACGAGTTCAGCGCACAGGGCTTCTACCGCGACGACAGCGAGGAGGGTGTAACCGAAGGGTTACCCGAGCTCTATGCTGGCGATGCAGCGACAACTCTGCCAGACGAGTACAGCGCAGAGGGCGAAAGCGTTACGGGTCAATCCATGGCAACCGCTTATACTGACTTCCTGGCAGGTCTGTATCCCGTAAGCGTACAGTTCGTGCTTGACGAGGCTGGTGACGTTACCATCGGCGTTCGCGGCAACTCTGCGGACCTCTGGAACATCTTCGGTGAGATTAACCTGACCTACTACGGCACGGCAGGCTTCCCGGAGGGTAACGACGATGTGGAGACTGGCATTAACAGTGCAGCCGCAGCCGCTGAGAATGGCGCAATCTACACCATCCAGGGCATCCGCGTAAGCAACATGAGCCAGCCTGGCATCTACATCCAGAACGGCAAGAAGATACTCGTGAAGTAACTCTCACACGTATATAATGTAAGAGCCCCGGGGGAGTTATCCTTCGGGGCTCTTTCGTATGTGGATACGTGGAGTACCGTCGGTGTTCCCGCCAGCCTAAAGGCAGACGGAACCAAGCCCAAGTACCTTCGGCACTCACTCTCAACTCGCATGTGGTGGGGGTGTGTCAAAATGGGCAAACGCAAGCGGTCCGAGTGGCGGAGCCACTCCACAAGGTTAGCCGCAGGCCTTTACG
>JAJPYT010000055.1 GCA_021204845.1 Prevotellaceae bacterium
CTTCATAGGCGGCAGCGTGGGTGCGTATCTTGCAATGCATATTTTGCAGCACAAGGTGGGGCACCGTCACAGAAAGTTCCAGATGTTAGTCCCTCTGTTTTTCGGCCTGCAGGTTATCGTCGCGTTGATATACATTTGATGGTACGTCCCTGCTGGATGACCTAATCTTTGAGGCACGCCAAGGGTCTCAAAGCGCTCTTTAACTTTTGTGGCATTTTGCTTTTGACTTTTGTGGCATTTTGCTTTTAACTTTTGTGGTAAGGCTGGTGATTAATGAAAATAATGGTTGAAAGAGAAGTTTTCAGCCATAACGTTTCATTAAATGAAGGAAAATGACTATCTTTGCATATTATATGATGGGTTGAGGGTATGACCAAGAGCACTATGGGAACGAGGCTGCCGCGCAAACTGGAGCAGAAGATGGCTCTTGTGGGGGAGCAGATAAAGCTGGCGCGGCTGCGCAGAAACCTGAGCATGGCGCAGGTGGCGGAGCGGGCGACCTGCTCTACTCTTACGCTCGCCAGGATAGAGAAAGGCACGCCTACCGTGGCGATTGGCATATATTTGCGAGTGCTCTATGCCCTGCAACTGGACGACGATATACTCTGGCTCGCCAAGGAAGACAAGATGGGGAAAGCCCTGCAAGACCTGAGCCTGAAGCGCAGGGAACGCTCGTCGAAAAAGGAATGAGGAACATTAACAATAAAGAGTTTTATTTCTCAAATATTTGTGTTACCTTTGCACCTTACTTAAGCGATTGCATACTATATAGAGAAAAGAAAAAACACATAAGATAACGATGAATATCAAATTTGACAAGACAGGTAACGTGACGGCAGAGCTGACCGCCACCGTGGAAAAAGCCGACTACGCCGAGGGCGTGAAGACAGAACTGAAGCAGTTGCGCAAGAAAATGAGCATGCCGGGCTTCCGCCCTGGGCAGGTTCCCATAGCCTTGGTGAAGAGATTCTATGAGACTGAGGTTGTGGCGGAGCAGGTGAACAAACTGCTGCGCGAGGAGCTGACGAAATACATACAGGAGAACAAGTTGCACGTGCTGGGCGAGCCGCTGCCCAGCCAAACGAAACTGGTGGCAGACAACTGGCAGGAGCAGGAGAGCGTGGACTTCGTGTTCGACGTGGCGCTCTCACCGGAGTTTGACGCTACGCTGAGCGAGAAGGACAGCCTCGATTACTACAAGATAAGCGTGACGGACGAGATGGTGGACGATTACGTGCAAATGTATGCCGGACGTGCTGGAGAATACAAGCAAGTGGATGATTATCAGCCGAAAGACATGGTGAAAGGTAAACTTACTGAACTGGAAGCCGACGGGACTGAGAAAGCCGAGGGACTGGTGGTGGAAGGTGCCGTGATGCTGCCCGACTACATAAAAAACGAGGGCGAGAAAGCTAAATTCGAGGGTGCGCACAAGGGCGACACGCTGGTGATGAACCCGTCTGTGGCATACGACGGCAACGAGGTGGAGCTGGCAAGTCTGCTGAAAATAAAGAAAGAGGAGGTAGCGGGCAAGAATGGAGACTTCCGCTTCGAGATAGAAGAGATAACGCGCTTTGAGGCGGCTGCCGTGGACCAGAAACTCTTTGACCAGGTGTATGGCGAGGGAACGGTGAAGAGCGAGGAGGAGTTCCGCGCCAAGATAAGGGAGGCGCAGGAGGAGCAGTTCAAGATCGACAGCGACTTCAAGTTCAGCCTTGACCTGCACGAGTATCTGATAGCCCGCGCGGGGGAACTGGAACTGCCCGACGACATGATAAAGCGCCTCTTGCTGCTGAACAGCGAGGACAAGGACGAGGAGCGCATAAACAAGAATTACGGTCAGAGCCGCAAAGCCCTGCTGTGGCAGCTGATAAAGGCACAGCTGACGGTGCAGTTCGACGTGAAGGTGGAAGACGCCGACGTGAGGGAAATGGCAAAGCGCGAGGCTAAGATGCAACTGGCGCAGTATGGAATGGGAAACGTGTCGGACGAGGTGCTTACGAACTACTCGCAGAGCATGCTGAACAAGCGGGAGCAAATAGAGGCGATGGCAGAACGCGCGGCGGACAGCAAGATAGTGGAAGCCGCGAAGAAGGTGGTTACCCTGAACGAAAAAACAGTGACAATGGACGAGTTCCATAAGATGTTGCCAGGCAACGAGGAATAAACGGCTGGCAAAACGGCAATACACAAAAGACGGAAAGAAATGACGAAAGACGATTTCAGAAAATATGCCACCCGGCACTTGGGCATAAACAGCATGGTGCTGGACGACGTGATAAGCATGCAGAACCAGTATCTGAACCCTTACATACTGGAGGAGAGACAGTTGAACGTGACACAGATGGACGTGTTCTCGCGCCTGATGATGGACAGGATTATCTTCCTTGGCACGGCGATAGACGACTACACAGCCAACACGCTGCAAGCCCAGCTGCTTTATCTTGACAGTGCCGACTCGGGCAAGGACATAAGCATTTATGTGAACAGCCCTGGCGGCAGCGTTTACGCGGGTCTCGGAATTTACGACACCATGCAGTTTATTCAGAGCGACGTGGCGACAATATGCACTGGCATGGCAGCCTCTATGGCGGCGGTCCTGCTGGTGGCAGGCACTGAGGGCAAGCGCAGCGCCCTGACGCACAGCAGGGTGATGATACACCAGCCAATGGGAGGAGCGCAAGGGCAGGCAAGCGACATAGAGATAACCGCCCGCGAGATACAGAAACTGAAGAACGAGCTTTACACCATAGTGGCAAACCACTCGCACCAGGAGTTTGAGAAAGTGTGGGCAGACAGTGACCGTGACTACTGGATGACTGCCGAGGAGGCTAAGAACTACGGAATGGTGGACCGCGTGCTGAGCGCAAAGCGCAAGGGCTGAGAAGCGTAAAAAAGTATTAGACAAAGAGAAGAGCGAGCGATGCCAAAGAGAGTGTGTTCCTTCTGCGGACGGCCAGAAAGCCAAGTGCCCATTCTGATAACGGGCAAGTCGGCGCAAATATGCAGCGACTGCCTGATGCAGGCCAATGAGATAATAAAGCACAATCTGGAGGTGGCGGAACGGGAGAACGCACAAAGCATAGACCTGAAAGCCCTGCCGAAACCGCATGACATAAAGGCTTTCCTGGACGAATATGTGATAGGGCAGGACGAGGCCAAGCGATATCTCTCCGTGGCGGTGTACAACCACTACAAACGCCTGCGCCAGCGAGCCGAGGCAGACGGGGTGGAGATAGAGAAGAGCAACATAATAATGGTGGGAGCCACGGGAACAGGGAAAACCCTGCTGGCTCGCACGATAGCCAAACTGCTGAACGTGCCCTTCACGATAGTGGACGCTACCGTTTTCACCGAGGCGGGATATGTGGGCGAGGATGTGGAAAGCATACTGAGCCGGCTGTTGCAAGTGGCAGATTACGACGTGAAAGCGGCAGAAAAAGGCATCGTGTTCATAGACGAGATAGACAAGATAGCCCGCAAGAGCGACAATCCCAGCATAACGCGCGACGTGAGCGGAGAGGGAGTGCAGCAGGGGCTGCTGAAATTGCTGGAGGGCAGCATGGTGAACGTGCCGCCTAAAGGCGGGCGCAAACACCCCGACCAGGACTATATACATGTGAACACGAGAGACATACTCTTCATCTGCGGCGGCGCTTTCGACGGCATAGAGAAGAAAATAGCGCAGAGGATGAACACCCACGTGGTGGGATACAACTCGGTGCAGAACGTGAGGGGACTGGACAAGGGCAACCTGATGAAGTACATACTGCCGCAAGACCTTAAGTCGTTCGGGCTTATACCGGAGATAATAGGCCGCCTGCCCGTGCTCACCTACCTTGACCCGCTGGACCGCGTGGCGCTGGCACGCATACTTACCGAGCCTAAAAACTCACTCGTGAAGCAGCAGATGAAACTCTTTGAGATGGACGGAGTGGACCTGCGCTTCGAGCAAGACGCGCTCGACTATATGGTAGACAAGGCTGTGGAATACAAACTTGGCGCACGCGGACTGCGCTCAATCATGGAAGCTGTGATGACTGACCTGCAGTTCGACGCCCCGACAATGAGGAAGAAGAAAATAAGCGTCACGAGAGACTACGTGGAGCGCCAGTTGGACAAATCTTTCCTCAGCGAGGCGGTTGAAAGTTGAGGCATTTACTGAGCTGCCCCAATTCGTTTAACAAAAAATAACTAAAAAGATTTGGGCTTTCGCTTTTTTATTGGCTTTTTTTTAACTAACTTTGTCAAAAGGCAAAGCCTTAGGCGGTTGTTTGCCGCTTTAAAAATGGGGAGCAGTCTCTTATACACATAAGAC
>JAJPYT010000180.1 GCA_021204845.1 Prevotellaceae bacterium
ACCCTGAACGACGAGACCAGCGTTGAGGAAGGCGCTTCTTACATAGCTGACTACGTTGACTTCACAGTCGCAAGCCAGGCGACAGCACACACCGACTTCATGGCAGGTCTGTATCCCGTGAAGGTACAGTTCGTGCTTGACGAGGACGGTGATGTTACCATCGGTGTTCGCGGCAGCGCTACAGAGCTCTGGAACATCTTCGGTGAGATTAACCTGACTTACTACGGTACCGAGGGCTTCCCGGAGGAAGAGGAGGAATCTCTGGGCATTACCGAGACCATCCACGAGTGCGAGGCAGAGTTCGACCACTGGAGCCTCTCCGGCAACACTGGCGCTGAAAGCTTCCAGAGGAACACGTGGAGCACCGAGGCAGACGCTTCGGGTATGGTTACTCCGTTCGTTGAGTATTGGGTGTATGGCACGACACTCACTGACGCAACCATCAGCCACACACAGCTGACCGACCTCGAGGCAGGGACATACCACATAAGCATCGACGCGCGTATCTTCGCCGAGGACAGCTCAGTGACAGCTATAAGCGAGGGCACAACGTTCAACGCCAACGGCGAGAGCGTAGACCTGACAACAGGCACCCCGAGCTCATACAATGACCAGACAGAGGTTTACGGCACGTATACCCTGACTTGCGAGATTGGCGAAGAGGGTACTCTGGATATCAACTTCAACATCTCCAACGCTAACTACAACTGGATAGCGTTCAAGAACTTGACCGTATCCCACGAGCTCACCGAGTGGCCCGAAGTGGAGGCAGTAGAGGGCATGATGAACGCTGAGGTAGCAGAGGCTCAGGCGGCAGCCATAGAGGCATATAACGCCGAGCAGACCATTGAGAACTATGAGGCTGTGAAGGCAGCTATCGCGGCAGCCAAGGCATCGGTAAGCTACTATGCGGACATCACCACCATAGTCGAGAACCTCGACGAGGACGGCGCAACGGCATGGGCAGCTACTGAGAGTGGCGTAGCCTACGAGGCTCTCACGCTCACCGACGAGGATGTGACCGCCGACCTTGTGGTAGCCCAGAAGGCACAGACCACAGCCGGCTCTGACATGACTCTCACAGCTGAGAACGGCGAATGGGCGGCAGCCCAGGGTGACGGTCCCTCCGCTTGCCCGAGCCGCGACACGGCAACCGAGACCTACAATGGCAGCCTCGACTACGAGGAAGGTGACGTGCTTAGTTGCACAATCTCCGGCTTGCAGGCAGGCACATACGAGATATCGTTCTATGCACAGGCCAACGCCGCCAACATCGAGGGTCTGACCTCTGGCGACGGCATCGCACAGGTTTACGCCAACGACGCTACTGAGGATATCACTGTAGGCACAGCCACCACCTGCGAGTACACAGACGCTGATGTCTACACGCTTACCGCTACCGTAGGCTCAGACGGCACTCTCGAGTTCGGTGTGCAGAATATCACTGAGGGTGGTAACTGGGTAACCGCAGAGGTAATCAGCATGACTCTGGTAGCTATCTCCGACGGTGAGGAGACCGGCATCAACGCCGCTGAGGCAACCGACGCGGAGAACGAAGGCATCTACACCATCGACGGCATCCGCGTAAGCAACATGAAGCGTCCTGGCATCTACATCCAGAACGGCAAGAAGATACTCGTGAAGTAACTCTCACAAGAGCATAACTCAAAAGAGCCCCGAGGGATTCGCTCCTTCGGGGCTCTTTTCGTATGTTGATAACGAGAATCAGTAGCATATCGCAAGCGGTTCGAGTGGCAGAGCCACTCTGACCGCTTGCGGATTAGCTTCGCTGAGGGTTTATCTTCGATGAGGGCTTCGCCGTTCACCGTTCTTATTTTGACACCTCCCCACCGCACGAACGAGGGCTAATCACCGCACGAACTAAGCCTCGTCACTGCACTGCTTCACGCGCGTCAGTGCGGTGACCACTCCCTGTTCGTGCTGTAATTAGCCCCCGTTCGTGCAGTATGTGGAGGTTTCCCCTTTCGTCACACGCGTCATTCCCTGGGCGACGCATTGTCGCTCGGGGAATGACAGGTGTCATCAGGGTTTACAGCGTATGAATGTTCTTACGGAAATTATGCGTACCTTCCTCGTTAAACAGCTTTCGGTTTATAATTGAGTGGATATTAGAGATACGCTGTTTGCTTATGCCCATGAGTATGCTTATCTCGCTGGTTATGAAGTGCAGGCGCGTCAAGATGCACACTTGCTGCTCCCGGGAGGAGAGTTTATACTTCTTATCCCTTATGGCGGAGTAGAACGACGGGAGATAATTGTTCACCACAGCAGCGAGGTTGCGCCATTCCGTTTCCGATGCCACCACGCACTCGCTTGCGTCCATGTGCATCTGGCGCACCACCGCCTGTTGCTGAATTTCTCTTTCTGTGGCGTCCCAATCCTCTGGGTTCGATATCTCCTGATACATTGCGAGCACAGTTTTCAGTTGCTCTGCTTCCTGTTCTTTCCGTTTCAGCAGTTCGTTCACATCCTCTTTCAGTTCCGACATCTCTTCTGTCGCCTTGTTATACATGTCCAAGGCAGCCACGTATTTGCGGTTCGTCTCCAGCATCTCTTCCCGCTCTCTCCTGCGTTTGCGGCTCAGGGTCACGTATAGCGCTGCCGCAGCCAGCGCCACTAGGGCGAGAATCAGATATATCGAGCGCCACAGGTGCACTACCTCCTGCGATTTCCTCAGGGCAAGGCTCTGGCTTTCCCCAAAGTCGTAGAGAGCCTGTGTGCGGCTTATCTCCGTGGCGGAATTACGCGCGTTTGCCGTGTCGTTAGCGTCAGCGAAGCACACTGCATATTTGCACACCGAGTCAGCCATGCCCAGCTTTAGGTAAGCGGACATCAGCCCGCGGTATCCGTTCTCCAGATTCTGTATGTCATCGTCATATTCCAGCAGTCTCCTGTAGAAGAAGAGAGCCGAGTCCATCTGCCCCGTCTTCTCGTAATACATTCCTATGAACAGATAAAAAATCTCGTTCCTCTCTGTCGGGCGCAACTCTTCGTCCACCAGCCCCGACTCGCTTATATATTCGTCTATGGCAAGTTTCGCTTCTGCCAGGCTGTCTCGCTCCAGATAGTAAAGCATCGGGGTACACTGAATTCCGGCTGCCCTGTCGGTCCAGCCTAATCTCTTGTACTCCTTTATTATATCTTTTATCATTATCATGGCGGAATCCTTCTTTCCCAACTGCCAGTATACGCTGCTCATCCTATAATAAGCCTCCAATGTCATCAACGTGTCCTTTGCCTCCAAGGCATACTCGCTTACCCTCTTCCAAATGTCTGCCTCCTTTTGCGGAAAGCGCTGTTGGTGGAAGAGCAGAGCCATTTGTGTGTATATTCTGCTTAGCAGGGCGGGATTCACGTCATGCCCTTTTGCCTGGCTAACGGCATCGCGGAAGTAGATCAGCGCCTGTGGCGAGTTTCTTCTGTCCCTGTATATGCTCCCCATCATGTAGTAAGCCCTTGCCCTCTCCTCTGCCGTGCCGTGTTTGCGGTAATACTCCAGCACCTTGGGCATGTAGTCTATAGTGTCTAAGGCGGCAAAGGTCTTGTTCAGCGCCTCGGTGCGCACCAGCAGGTATTTCATGTAATACTCTTTCGATAGCTTCGTGTTTGCCTCGTCCACCGTGTTGCAGAGTTGTAGAGCTTTCTCGGGAGCCTTGTCCCTCTGGTTCTCCGCCATGTTCACGAGAGCCTCCTCGTTACCTCTTCTCGCCGTGCATGCCGCTGCCGCAAGCGCGATAAAACATATCATCACAGCCTTCATCTCCCTCACAGGTTTATGTCCTTTCTTTGTTATAAGCCAGAGATGCAGAATGGGCGCATCTCTGTGGCTATGAAGCAACTGATCAGCCTTTCCGCAAGGAAGGAGACGGCACGGCGCTGATATTTGGTGTTTCATAGCAAAAGTCGCAGTGTACCCCATCATCTTTTCAACGTTTTATATCTGTAATCATCACAACTCCTTTCTCGGCTCTCACATATAGGAATATGTGTTCCGCTTGCGATTGCTCGTCGGGACAGAAGGAAACATCATACCAGCCATCCTCCTTACTCTGGCATTTTAGGGTCTCGAATGAATACTCTTTGGAGAGCTCTTTCCCATTGAAGAGGCAGTCGCACTCACAATCCTCGTCCATTTGCCTTAGCTTGGCAAGAGCTTCTGGCACAAAATGTTGTCGCAGCAAACTCTCTGCCCTTGCATCGTCCCGATCCCGTATGCGTGCCTGCATATATTCCCAGAAGAAGGAAAACAGCTCCTCGTCAGCAATAGGCATCCTGTTGAGATACTGAATA
>JAJPYT010000203.1 GCA_021204845.1 Prevotellaceae bacterium
CTCCAATGCTTGTTACGGAGTTGGGAATTGTCACCTCCGTAAGACCGCTGCAAAAATAGAATGCTCTGTATCCAATGCTTGTTACAGAGTTGGGAATTGTCACCTGCGTAAGGCTGGTGCAATTGGAGAACGCTTGCTCTCCAATGCTTGTTACAGAGTTGGGAATTGTCACCTGCGTAAGGCTACTGCAATAAGAGAATGCACCGCTTCCTATTTCAGTCACTGAATCGGGAATTGTAACCTCTATAAGACTGATACACCAAGAGAATAAACTTTTTCCAATGCTTGTTACGGAGTTGGGTATACTCACATCTATTAGGTTGCTGCAATAAGAGAATGCACCGCTTCCAATGCTTGTTACGGAGTTGGGTATGGTCACATCCCTAAGACTACTGCAACCAGAGAATGCCTCGTCTCCTAAGCTTGTCACGGAGTTGCCTATTGTCAGCTGCGTAAGACCCCAGCAAGCAGAGAATGCTCTTGTTTCTATGCTAATTACAGAGTTGGGTATAGTCAGTTGCGTTAGGCCGCTGCAATCAGAGAATGCACTTTTCCCTATGCTTGTCACAGATTCAGGAATCGTCACTTCCGTAAGGTTGCTGGCATCATTAAATGCGTTAGTTCCAATGCTTGTCACGGAGTTGGGGATGGTCACAGAAGTCAGGCTGCTACAACCATAGAATGCGTAGTCTCCAATGCTTGTCACGGAATAGGTTGTATTCTTGTATTTCACAGTTGAGGGGATTGCGACACTGCCAGAATACGAGTTAGTGCCAGAAGTCACTTCAGCGGTTTTGTCGGTAGTGTTAATGTTGTAGTAAATGCCGTCAATCTCGGCATCGTATGCCCAGCATGGCAGTTGCATGGCGAGTGCCAAAAGGCTAAAAAGTAGAAACTTTTTCATGTCAGTTTTTATTTTTATCTGTTTCTATATTAGTTAATTATTAAAATAGTCCATAAGTTCACTGGATAGGGGACAATAAAAAAACGTGGACCAATAACTTCGTCTACGTCTTATGAGGTATCGGCAAAACCATTGCAGTCATATACGAGTAAAAGCCCACGCTAAACGCGTGAGCATTGGCTTTAACCCTTGACTGCTTCGTAAATTGCCGATTTACATAAGACAAGAATGCAAGCTAACGCTTTTTATCTATGTGTCCTTTCTTAGCTATGTTGCATAGGCACTCTGGTTTTGGTTTTTCTTATCTGCAAAGGTAGGAAAATATATGTGAAACACGGCAAGGTTAGGGAAGAAAAACGACAGCCGACGGGCAGATATGGGAAGAGAGCCGCGTGAACGTTGCCAGTTTCCTTAGACTTTCCACTAACGAAAGCATGAAATTCCCGGAATTTCTACATGTCGTTAGGCACGGTTTCAGCTGTATTGGTGCCTAAAGAAAAGGGAGAGATAGTTCTCCCGCATCTGGGAGGCTAAGGCTTCGGGGCTGATGCCGAGCAGGAGGCTTGCACGCTGGTAGAGATGGGAGACGGGGCGAGGGTCGGTGTCACTCTCGAGCAGGAGGCGGGGCAGAGGGCATGCGAGGAGAGCCTCTTTGCGGAAACGGAAGCCGAAGCTGAAATAGAAGCCGTGTGGCAACAACTGGTGCAACTGGGTGGCTCCGCCCCGAAAGCCATGCCAAATCCACGGCTCTGTGGCGTGAGCCTCTCGACGCAGGGCAAGACATTCATCAATGGCACGTACACAATGGAGAAAGAGGGGCTTGCGCAAACGCTGGCTCTCGGAGATGCAGCGCAGGAACGCCTCACGCTGGAGAGCCAGGGGAGAGGAGCAGAGCTTGTCGATGCCGCACTCGCCAATCGCAAGAATAGTGCCCCCGTCTGGAGGCGTAGGGGGAGTGTTGAGCGTCCATGGATGAATGCCCCAAGTGTCACGACCGTCAACTATTGCGGTCTCTCCCTCGATAGAGGCAGGGTGATGCGTGTGGAAATCGATAAATGGAGTGGTCATGGCACAGGGTCGTATCCGCTGCCACCCCAGGGATTGCAGCGCAGGACGCGCCAAATGGCAAGGGCAAGACCCTTGACGGGCCCATGGCGACGCAGCGCCTCAATGGCGTACTGGCTGCACGTTGGGGTGAAGCGGCACGAGGGAGGGGTGAGGGGCGAGATGAATCGCTGGTAGAAACGTATGGGCAAGATGAGCGCCTCGGAGAGCAGGTTCTTCATATTTCCTCCGTTATGCGCTGGAGCAGGTTCACAAGTTTCTGCTCCACAGTCTTATAGTCCGCCAGACGGGGACTAATCCACAGAAAGGCAAGAGCCATGCGCCGCCCTGCCAACGCGTCCCAGAGAATGCCCTTGTTGTGGCGATACGCCTCGCGCACGAGGCGCTTGGCACGGTTGCGGTCCACCGCATGGCGCAGCAGCCGCTTGGGCACGCTGATGAAAATCTGAGCCGGCACGCCTGCCTCGCACAGCTCCCCGGAAGCTAAGGTTCCGCTGTTTCCTCCCCTCTCCTCCATCATGTAGACGGCACGCAGGGGGTAGGCTGCCATAGAGCGGCCCGCGGAGCTGAAAAGCGCGTCTATGCGCTTGCGGCCGCAGAGACGCTCCGCCTTGGAAAATGTCTGGCTAAGGGGTTCTGAGGGCAAAGGCATATATTAAGTAAGTGAGTGGGGTGATGAGAGACCCCAGGCGACCTCCAGCGGTCAGGAGCGGCTCTTTATGTAGTCGTTTAGCGCGGCTGTGATGCTGGGATACTTGGGCGACGGAGCCTCGAGAGCCACATTGAGGCCCGACTCCTTGGCAGTCTTGGTGGTGTTTACACCGAAAGTTCCTATCACCGTGTTGGGATACTCCTTCTTGAAATTCGGGAAATTCTTAAGCAGGGAGCTTATGCCAGTGGGGCTGAAAAAGATAATCATGTCGTAATCGAGAGGCTCGCCCTCCACGAAGTCGTTGCTCACGGTGCGGTACATCACGCTTTCGGTGTGGGTTAGCTTCTTGCTGTCCATCATGTTGGCTATGTCGTCGTTGTGCACGTCGCTCAGGGGAACCAGGAAACGCTCCGTCTTGTGCTTCACCATTTGGGGCAGCAGGTCGTCCATCTTGCCCGTAGCTCCGAAGAAAATCTTGCGCTTGCGGTATTGCACGTATTTCTGAATGTAGAGCGCCACCTGCTCGGTCACGCAGAAATACTTCATGTCGGCTGGTATGTCGACCCGCAACTCGCGCGCCATGTGGAAGAAATTGTCTATGGCGTGGCGGGAATTGAAAACGATGGCGGTGAAGTCGAGGATGTTGATGTGCTGAGAGCGGAACTCACGGGGTGAGACGGCAGCTACCTTAATGAAGGGTCGGAAAACTATTTCCACATCATATTTGCTCTCTATATCGTAGTATGGTGACTTCTCGGAAGATGGTTTAGGTTGTGAAACTAAGATTCTCTTTGTCATTATCTTTCCCTAATATTTTATTATCAAATTTCCCGTTAGAAACGCCAGAGACTGCCATAATGCTATCAATGGTACGATTTCCAAGGCGCAAAGGTACACAAAAAAATGTAGAACGCAATAAAATTTACGGAAAAAGATGGAATAACACTTATAAGCAAGCAGAGTTTTGGAGAAAACCAGTATCACGCAGAGGGTAAGAAGTATCTGTCGGACAGACATGTCGAAGTAGACAAGCACCAGCACAGTGGGAAAAACGCACAAACACTCCACAGAAAGCACGAAAGAACAAGCGTCAACCCAGAGGCGCTGTTGCGTTTTTTGAAAGAAAATCCAGTCGATGAAACTATATGCCACACGCTTCACGAGGAAGTAGAGGAAGAAGCAGCCCATGTAGAGGAAAAGTAGCAGATAGGGGGAAATCTGGCTAAGAAAGAGGTCGAGAGTGTATTGAGCGAAGGCGTAGGCAAGGAAGCCGCCCAGAATGCTCAGCAGGATGGTCATGAAGACTACAGTGCGCGACTCAAAAGTGATATCCTTGGCGAAGGATGTCTCGGCGTTCAAAGGCGTGTACATGAAATTGCGCGCTTGCAAGATAAACTGGTGACGGGCGCGGTTGATAATTAGCACAAGCAGGATGAACGAGAGCAGAAGGGTGCCGCTCACCCAGTTGTCACGCCATAGCAGATAGGGCACGGGGTCGGCGCTGTAGCCGTGCTGGCGCACCTGCAGCTCGGGGTGAAGAAGTGCGTTGTCCTTGAAGAAGCCGAGGGTGTAGACGGGCTCTATGTCGGAGGGAGAAATCTCGTATGCCTTGCGCCCTGGCAACCCAGGTA
>JAJPYT010000011.1 GCA_021204845.1 Prevotellaceae bacterium
ACTTTAATCAATCTCTAACTGATTTATCTATTATGATGAAACGCTTATCTATGTTTGTGGCAATGGCTTGCCTGGGGCTCGCCTTGCCTATGTATGCTGACGACGCGGTCGAGGCAGGGCAGACGACTGTCACTTGGACCGCTCCTCGCGCTTCCGTCTCCGAGGGAAGCTCTCTGACTGACGGTGGTGAGTACTACCTCTACAACGTTGGAGCCAAGATGTTCTACACCAATGGCAACGACTACGGTACGGAGGCTTCATTCGGCTCCACTGGTCTCAAGGTCACTTTAACTGACAAAACGTCTGGTTATACCATCTGTTACGATAGCAGTAAGTACCTTTACTACGACTACAACGGTACGTACGGCCCTCACTTCTGGTACGATGGTACTTATACTGAGGGTAGCACCGTTGCGTTGTTCACTATCGAGGAGACAGAGGACGGCTCTAAGGTCTACACCATCAAGAGCTTGGCTACGGACGAGAAGAACACGGACGTGACCATCGGTTACCTTGGCTATGAGGAAGGCAGCACCGAGATAGCCATTAATGTCGATGAGGACAGCGAGAACGCACAGTGGCTGCTCGTCTCCGCTGACGACTATGACGCTGCTTGTCAGGCGTTGGTTGACATGCGCGTGTATCTGAACAACGCGCTGACGGACGCTCAGGAGCTTGGCTTGCAGGAGGAAGATGACTTCCTTGCTGGTGTCGCCGCCTACAACTCCGCTGAATCTGAGCAGACAGACATCGACGATGCCACAGCTGCCCTCGCCACTCTGATACAAGAGAACGGCACGGCAAGCGGCGATATCTTCGAGTACACCACCACGGACGCAAACGGCGTTGAGACAACCCAGACCTACAGGGTGATTGGCCAGAACCTCGTGACTAACCCCTCCTTCGAGTATGGCTTCACAGGCTGGACGAAGGCGAGCGACTATTCCACTACCATCAGCGACGGCTTTGAGCTTAAGAATCAAGACGCTGCTGATGGCGACTACTATCTCGTGGGCACGTCAACCAGTAGTAATAGTGGCACGGCTGGTACTTCCGGTACTTCTTCCCTTGGCACAAAGTGGGCAATAGAAGGAGGCAAGACTTACTTCTTCAGCTATGAGACCAAAGCCCTGACATCTGACTTCGGAACAGACACAAGCGCATTCCAGACTACATCAGTGACTGGAACAGACGAGAACCAGGACGCAACAAGTACAAACTTGTTAGACCCTGCCATTTCTGCCATCAGCACAGACTGGACACAACTGCAAACCGTGTTCACAGCCGCAAGCACTGACGAGTATCTTCAGATTGACTGCCGCTGGCTTAAGTCACGCTGGGGCTTCGACAACTTCGTGCTGTATGAGGTGGAGCTGCTCGAAGAGGATAATGAGGACGTGACAAGCCAATACATCACGAACGCTGACTGCTCTATTTCTGACACGAAAGACTCTGACTTCGGCTGGGTAGAGGACCCGGACAACAACTTTGAGAATAAGTACAGGGGCTTCATACATGCCACTGGCACAGATCCCGCAAACTGGTTCGAGGGCTGGACTGAGAGCTATAACTCATTAAGCGACCGCTCATTAACGCAGACGATAAGCCTGCCCGCAGGTGAGTATCGCCTTACCGCTGACGCTGTTGCAAACAAGCAGAATGAGCCCCTTGACTACGTCACTGGTGTTTATCTCATCGCTGGAGACGAGCAGACAAACGTATACACAGAAGAGGATGTGTGGTCGACCTTCTCTGTTGACTTCGCCGTTGAGACTGAGGAAGGAGAAGAGACCGCCGACGTGACAATTGGCTTTAAGACGGTTTCCTCTGACGCCAGCTGGGTTGGCGTAACTAACTTCACTCTCACCTACCTTGGCGAGGTGGAGACGCACGACCTCTTGGCCCTGAAGGAACTGATTGAGGAGGCTCAAGCTTTGGCAGACGAGAACGGCGAAGGAGCGGAAGACCTGCAGGCAGCCATAGACGAGGCTCAGGCAGTGCTCGACGATGCTGACAGCGACGCTGAGGCACTTGAGAGCGCAATCAGCAGCCTGAAGGAGGCTATTGAGCTCTACAAGGTGAAGAACGCTGAGGAAGACCTCTTAGGTGTATGGCAAGGACAAGATGCCATCTACAATGGCTTTATAACGCAGCATTACGATGATACCGATACCGATGAAGATGGAGAATCTCTCGGCACAACTGCTGTAGGCATTATTCTGACCCAAACCATCACCGACCTGCCCGTGGGCACTTACGAAGTGCAGATTTACTGCTCTGCTAACTACGCTAACCACTGGACAAGTGAACCAGATGGTACTCCTATAGAGCCAAGTGGCGCATCTGAGGGTGATGAGGTTGTGACCATCACGGCTAACGGTGTCACGCAGGCTGTAGAGCTTGGCTTGATGTCCGCTGGCAACCCCGATAGTCAGTATAATATTACGTCTTTGAACGACGTTAAGGTGTACACCTTGTCTAACGTTGTTGTAGACGAGAGCGGCAAGATTAGCCTTAGCATTAGCGTTGACGTTGCTGGTGCTGTTAACTGGGTACTCGCACTGACCAAGTCTGTTACTTACACTGGTGAGGCTCCTTCTTACGAAGACCTTGAGGAGGCCCTTGAGGAGGCTGAGCCTTACGTGGCTAACGTCGGTGACGCTGCCTTCCAGATCTCTACCACAGACGCAGCAGACATTCTGGAAGCCATCGAGACAGCCGAGGCATTAGACGAGACCGCAGCAGTCTCCGAGATAGTAGCCGCCCTTACGGCTCTCACCTCCGCCACCGAGGCATTCGAGGAAGGCTTCGACAGCTTCGTGCTTAACGCTCCTAACACTGATCAGGTGTTTAACATCATCATGATGACAGAAGACACTGGCGTGACGGGCAACGCCCTTGAGTCCATCTATGATGCGGACAAGAGTAATGGCGGCAAGTATGACTTCCAGTTCACCGCTGAGCCTAACGCCAACCTCGCAACCCAGCTGTACACCTTCACTCCAGTAGAAGACGTTACGAACGGCTACACGATAAGCTTCGTTGCCTCTGACGGCAATACCTACTACCTCTGCGCAGCCACTGAGTATTCTGGTCAATCCAACGCTGATGGCATCCGTGCGACCGACGGCACTAGCACGACTGCGGATAACGCTCTTACCGTTGTGGTTAAGGCAACAACGACAGAGGGCGTATGGAACCTGTACAATCCTACGCAGCAAAATAACCTTGGACTTACCACTGACAATGTTTCCATCGCAGGCAACTGCTCACGCGATGCCCTCGCTCTTACCGAGGCTCCCAGCGAGATTGAGTGGACGCTCTCCGAGGAGTATGGCACGCTTGTGCTGCCGTTCGTTCCTGATGAGAATGAGATTAGCAGCTTGACGTTCTACTCCACCGAGGCATACGACGAAGACTCCGACTCTGAGACAACGCTGAAGCTTGTAGAGGTTGAGGCAGACGACCTTGAGGCTGGTGTTCCTTATCTGGTAAGCGGTGACGCTGATACCTACACCTTCGCTGTAACGGCAAGGTCGTTCGACACCTCCGCTACCGCAGGCTGGCTGACTGGCGTGTATGTTCCCACCTCTGTACCGACCGCAAGCTACGTCCTTCAGAACGGCGATGAGGGTCTGGCATTCTACACCGTTACTACGGACGATCCTATCACCCTTGGAGCTAACCACTGCTACCTGACCGTAAGCACGACGACTGACGACACGACTGGCGACACCACCAACGCTCCCGCGGTCATCTTCTTCCCGAACGGCAACGGCACTCCGACCGCCATCACGGCTGTAGAGGCTAACGTGGCAGAAGCTGAGGCTGTCTACGACCTGAGCGGACGCAAGGTAAGCCAGGCTCAGAAGGGCATCTACATCAAGGGCGGCAAGAAGGTAGTCATTAAGTAATAACCACTAAAACGTTTTAAGCAATGAAGACATACATTAAGCCCTCCATCGAGGTCGTGGAGACCGAAGTGGAACAGATGGTTTCCCTGTCCACCACCACTACAGGCGCAAGCAGCGATCTGGAATGCCTGGACAAGGGGTATAACAGTTGGAACGACGGCTCCTCTTTCTGGGGAGAGTAGTTCAATCATAATAAAATAATTAAGTAATGAGGTCAGCCTCGGCGTGATGCCGCGGCTGGCTTTTTTTGTGCCTGCCCAAGGCAGGCGGGTTAAGCCTGCCGGCTTGGGGGTGCATCTCCTC
>JAJPYT010000089.1 GCA_021204845.1 Prevotellaceae bacterium
TAAAGTTGCCCCGCCTGCAAAAGAAGTAAATGGAGAATCCTGCTTTCTATCTATCAGCGAATACTCATTATTTCTCCGTTGCGGCAGGCTTGTTTTTCAGCTTCTCAGTCACCTCCGCCGAAGCCTTGTAGCGCTTGTTCAACCCCTTAAGTACTTCGTTGGTTATGTCGTACTGCGGATTGGCGTAGAGAATGTTGTCACCAGCTTTCGAGATTATGAGGTCGAACTTCTTGTTCTTGTTGTAACCTTTAAGGAAATTCTGTATGCTGTCGCGCATCTCGGCGTTATATTTCAGCTGCTGCTCCTGGAACGAGTTGCTCAAGCGGTTGCTCAGTTCCTCTAAGCTCTCTTGCTCCTTCTGCAGCGAGGTCTGCGCCCTTTGCAGCTCTTCCTGGCTGGTGAAGCCGTTGCTCTCGTATTTTTGCTGCATGGCGCTGTAGTGCTGCTCCAGCGTGCGCTGCTTGCTTTCCAGCGTGCGCTTGATGTTGTCCGCCTCCATGTTGCCAATCTCCGTGTAGTCCTTACATAGTTGGTAGTTCGCCATCAGCGAGTCTATCTCCACATAAGCTATCTTCAGCCCTGTGGCGCTGGTTTCTGAAGGTGTCGTCTGGACTTCTTCCTCCTGCGGCTGCTTGTTGCAGCACACAAGAGCGAGGCAGCAGAGTGCCAAGCCCACGGTAATGCTTGCTTTTTTCATTTTCCTTTTTCTCTTATTGTTATGTTTCTTTTATCCTCTCTCATCTCTCGCTTTCGTTCCGTCTTAGTGGCATGGTGAGGGTCTTTCATTCTCTCTATGCGGTCCATGCTTTGCAGGCAGTGTATGCCTTTCTGGCGCATAGCTTTGCTCTGGCCGACGTGCTCGCCGCGGAACTTTCCGCCCCTCACAATTATGTTTATCGACAAAAGCAACAGCGCCGCTGCAACTATTCCCACGGTCAGAAGTGTTAGTTTCAACATTTATCGTTATATTTGCAGGACAAAATTAATAGAAAAAACGATAGCCCAGAAATAAATTGCCTAAAATATGAATAAGATGGACTTAAACCCAAAGTGTGTGTTCGACTGCTTCGCGCAAGTGAACAAAATTCCCCGTCCCTCGAAGAAAGAGGGGAAAATGATAGATTTCCTTGTCAATTACGGCAAGGGCCTGGGACTGGAGACCCACCGGGACGAGGCGGGTAACGTGGTCATACGCAAGCCTGCCACCCCTGGTATGGAGGGCAGGAAAACAGTTATCCTGCAGAGCCATATAGACATGGTGTGCGAGAAGAACGCGAGTGTGGAGTTCGACTTTGAGCGGGATGCCATACAAACCGTGGTAGAGGGCGAATGGATGAGGGCACAAGGCACCACACTGGGTGCCGACGACGGCATTGGAGTGGCTATGGAGATGGCTATCCTTGCTTCCACCGACATAGTTCACGGACCGCTGGAGTGCGTTTTCACGCGTGACGAGGAGACTGGTCTCACGGGGGCTGCCGGCATGAAGCCCGGCTTTATGAATGGTGACTGGCTCATCAATCTCGACAGCGAGGACGAGGGGCAGATATTCGTCTCCTGCGCTGGAGGCTGCCGCACCAACGCTGTGTTTCACTACACCGTCGAGCCTCTGCCCGAGGGCATGTTCTGCCTCTCCCTGCACATAAAGGGTCTCACTGGCGGACACAGCGGAGGCGACATAGAAAAGAAGCGCGCCAACGCCAACAAGCTGCTCGCTCGCTTCCTTTATCTTGGCATGAGGCAGCTGGGCTTGCGCCTCGTCGACATTCAGGCTGGAGGTCTGCACAATGCCATCCCTCGTGAGGCGGCAGCCGTGGTGGCTGTGCGCGAGGCTGACAAGGAGGCTCTCCGCGCCCTCTGGAACGTGTTTGCCGCGCAGGTGGCTGAGGAATATGTCGTGACCGAGCCGTCCATGGAGTTCATCATGCAGAGCGCCGGCGCCGCGAGGGCTGCTGTCGACCAGTCCACAGGAGACCGCCTTATCTCGGCGCTACAGGGTGTCTACAACGGTGTGCTCAGCTTCTCTCAAAGCCTCGACCTTGTGGAGACCAGCACCAATCTGGCAAGCATACGCCTCAATGCCCAGGAGCATACCATAGTCATAGTCACCAGCCAGCGTAGCAGCCTGCAAAGCGCGCGCGACAACATGAGCAACACCGTAAGCGCGGTGTTCCAACTGGCAGGTGCCGAGGTGGAGACCACCGAGGGCTATCCTGGCTGGAAGATGAATCCCGACAGCCAGCTCCTCAGCCTCACCGTAGAGCAATATCGCCGCCTCTTCGGCAAAGACCCCATAGTGTTAGGCATTCATGCCGGTCTTGAGTGCGGACTCTTTAGTGAGAAGTATCCCAACCTCGACATGGTAAGTTTCGGTCCTACTTTAGTAGGGGTGCACTCGCCCGACGAGAAGCTCCTCATCCCGACGGTAGACATGGTTTGGCGCCACCTTCTTGCCATTCTCGAAAACGTGCCCGAGTGAAGCGTCTATCTGGCATAATTCTGCTCCTCTCCGCCCTGGTAGCGTTCACCGCTTGCGACGAGGACATCTCGTGGACCACCTCACCCTCCGCCCAGCTCACTTTCTCCGCTGACACGGTGGCTTTCGACACTCTAATCACGGGGCTCCTCTCGCCGCAGCAAACGCTCATCGCCTTCAACCGCGGCATCAAGGGTCTGCGCATCAAGAGCGTGGCGCTGGCTGGCGGTGCCTCTTCCCCCTTCATGGCAAACGTCGACGGGCAGTATCTTGTCTGTGGTGGGGGGCAGGATTTCGAGGTCTTCGGCAAAGACAGCATATACATACGCCTTGCGGTACGTCTGCCGGAGACTGACAGCGACCTCATACAGAGCTATACTGACGAGCTGCAGTTCACCCTCGAGTCGGGGGTGAGGCAGAGCGTCACGCTCACGGCGCAAGGCATGGATGTGGTGGTGCTGCGGGGCAGCGTGGTAGCGGCTGACGAGACTTTCTCCGCCCGTCGCCCCTATCTCGTCTACGACTCCCTTGTGGTGGCTCAGGGCTGCACGCTCACCCTGCCAGAGGGCTGCACGCTCATGTTCCACGACAGCACCTCCCTGCTTGTGCATGGCACGCTTCTTGCCCTTGGCACGGTGGAGAGCCCCGTCACTTTCCGTGGCGACCGCACCGACCGCATGTTTTCCTATCTGCCCTACGATAACACGCCCAACCGCTGGGGAGGCATCCACTTCTTCAGCGACTCACGGGGCAACGAGCTCACCCAATGCGACATACATGCGGGAGACTACGGTATAATCTGTGACAGCACGGGGCTTGACAATGGTACAGAAACAGACCCTCTGCTCACTCTTGGCAATTCCGTGGTGCACAACGTCGGGGGCACTGGTCTCTCGCTCACCTCGTGCGCCACTCTGGTAACCGGCACGCAGATAAGCAACACTCTTGGAGACTGTGTCAGCATCTTAGGCGGAGCCCACACCTTCGTCCACTGCACGCTGGCGCAGTTCTATCCCTTCAGCACCGACCGCGGCTCTGCCTTGCGCCTTGCCAATTACTCCGATGGGGTCTTCTATCCGCTGCTGCGCTGCCATTTCCTCAACTGCGTGGTCACTGGCTATGCCGATGACGAGCTTATGGGCAATATCTCCGAGGACGAGGAGAGCGAGCCGTGCGACTATCTCTTTTCCCACTGCCTGCTGCGCACCGAGGTTTCCGGGGACCAGCAGCGTTTCACCTCCATCGTCTACGACACGCCCGACTCTCTCGAAATATCGGGCAGCGCCCATTTCACGCTTTTCGACACCTACAACTTCCTCTACGACTTCGCTCCCGACAGTCTCAGCGCCATCCGTGGCTTGGCAGACCCCCAGCTCTCGAGCCAGTTCCCCATCGACCGCCGAGGCACCTCCCGGCTTGCTGACGAGGCTCCCGATGCCGGAGCCTACGAGGGGCTGTGAAACTTTATCATCACCGCACGAGGGGAGGGCCAGTTACAGCACGAACAAGGAGCGGTCACCGCACGGATTCATGTGCGTCAGTGCGGTGACCACGATGCGGTGGTGCGGTGATTCGGGGTAGTAATAGGTAGCTTGGGGCTCGTTTAACTGTGACATGTAAGGTCATCTAAAAACCAGACAGTTGAAAATCCACGACAAGAAGTTAACTTGCTAAATCCCTATATATGTATGATAGAAAG
>JAJPYT010000152.1 GCA_021204845.1 Prevotellaceae bacterium
GTAGTGATATATCCCTCCGTATAAGCTTCTTGATTTAGGCTGCGATTCCCTGTTTGAGTGTGAGATTGGCAGAATGAACGAGCATGTCCCATACAGCCAACGGTTTTGTATGTCAAATTATTTGGTAAGTAAAGACAAAAAATTGCTTATTAATAACGAAAATGAAGAATAATCATTAACTTTGTGGGCAAAAGGTGTAATAATGGAAGACATAAATCGAATAAAACTCGTTTTAGTAGAGAAAAAACGTACCAGTAAATGGCTCTCAGAACAAATGGGAGTTAATCCATCAACTGTGTCAAAATGGTGTACAAACACATCACAGCCAGATATAACCAGTTTACTCAAAATAGCAGATTTATTGAAAGTTGACATTAAGGAGTTGATTGTTCGTGAATATAAAACATATCTTTTCTCTCAGAAATCATGAACAAAGATCTTTTGTTCATCAAGGATTTATGAGTGGTGGCGTTTTGATAGGTATAATCGCATGAATTATTACTTTAGAAAGGATATTTAGAGTCTAAAAAGTCTTGAAATCAAGATATAAGTTAGTTTTATGATAGATTTGCTCTTATGCCAGTTAGGTAATGCAGTGAGGTCTTTTCAAAGTTATTTAATGGAGGGCTAAGGATGAAACAATTTTCAGAAGCGACACGGGTTCAAATGCCAGCAATGGTACATTTGACACGTTTGGGATATCATTATTTTGGCAAAGTTCATGAGGAAATGAGGGGTGTCGAATATGATGGCGACACTAATATTCTTTTGAAAGTCTTTGAAAGGCAATTCAAGAAGTTGAATCCCGGACATGAGGGAGAGTACCTACAAGTATTAAAAGATATTCGCAAGGAACTGAACGATGATGATCTTGGACGTGGTTTTTACAATCGTCTGAGATCCGTGTCGCCAGTAAAGCTGATTGACTTTGATGATATATCCGAGAACGCTTTTCATTTCACGGCAGAGTTCACCTGCAAGAATGGGCAAGATGAATTCCGTCCCGATATTACTTTGTTTGTGAACGGACTTCCACTTTGTTTTGTTGAGGTAAAGAAACCGAACAATCAAGGTGGAATAGTGGCAGAAAGTACACGCATGAACCATGAGCGTTTCCCCAATAAGAAGTTCAGGCGCTTCATCAACATAACCCAACTGATGATTTTCAGTAACAATATGGAGTATGATGCCCTTGGTGGTATTGTACCCATACAAGGGTCTTTCTATTGTTCGGGTGCACGTTCTTATTCTCCGTTCAATTGTTTCCGTGAAGAAAACTATAGTGGTCAGAAGGTTGCGCCATTCCATCATGACTATCCCTATAAAGGTATTGACAAAGATGTAGAAAAAAGAATCTTATCTGACTATAACTGTCAGGTTATCCATACAAGCCCCGAATATCAGACTAACTTGGATTTCAACACTCCCACAAACAGAATGCTGACATCTATGTGTTCTCCAGAACGTTTTCTGTACATCATCAGATATGGCATTGCATACGTCAAGATGGAACGAGAGATTGATGGGAAAATAGAATCCACCGACCAAAAACACATTATGCGTTATCAGCAGTTGTTCGCTTCACTGGCTATCAGGAAGAAACTTTCAGAGGGGGTAAAATCGGGCGTAATATGGCATACACAGGGGAGTGGAAAAACAGCCTTGTCTTATTATTTGGTTTATATTCTCAATGATTATTATGCAAAGCAGAACAAGGTTGCCAAATTCTATTTCATTGTAGACAGGCTCGATTTGTTGGAACAGGCTACCCAAGAATTTGAAGCAAGAGGGCTTGTGGTAAATACAGCCAATACTAGAGCAGAACTGATGGAACAGTTCAGAACCAATCAGGGGCAGCAAGGCGTAAGCGGACAGGCTGAAATTACGGTCGTAAACATTCAGCGTTTTGCAGAAGATAGGGAAAAAGTTCGTATCAGCGATTATGCCACCAACTTGCAACGCATATTTATTTTGGACGAGGCGCATCGTGGCTATAAGCCGGGCGGTTGTTTCCTTGCCAACCTGTTTGAAGCAGACGAGAACTCTGTCAAGATAGCTTTGACAGGTACACCTTTGTTAAAAGAGGAGCGTGCTTCGTGTAAGGTTTTTGGCGACTATCTTCACACCTATTACTACGACAAGTCCATAGCTGATGGTTATACATTGAAAATCATTCGTGAAGATATAGAAACTTCCTACAAAGAACGTCTGTCGAATGTTTATGACAAGTTAGATACCTTGGTACAAAAGAAAGATATTCGCAAATCGGAAATTATTGAGCATCCAAGTTATGTGCAAGAATTGGCTCGATACATTATGACTGATTTGAAAGAGTTTCGTAAAATTCAAGGTGATGATACGCTTGGCGGTATGGTTATATGCGAAACCAGCGAACAAGCACGACGACTTTATGAAGTATTCCAAATAGAATGGCAAAAGTACCAGCCCAAGCCTATCAGAATAAAACTTGCCGATGGCTCGTATGTGGTTGGTGAGCCTGAGGTGGATTACAAATCAAAGTATAGGCCTCTGAAAGCAAGCATCGTGTTGTACGATACTGATGACAAGGAGACTCGCAAACAGATAATCAAGGACTTTAAGAAAAACATGACCGTTGATGTGCTGATTGTCTTTAATATGCTTCTTACAGGCTTTGATGCGCCGCGATTGAAACGTTTGTATTTTGGCCGGAAACTGAAAGACCATAACTTATTGCAGGCTATCACACGTGTCAATCGTCCATATCCGGGTATGCGTTACGGCTTTGTTATTGACTTTGCCGACATCAAACGTAACTTTGAGGAAACCAATGAAGCCTACCTACAAGAGTTGAACAGATTTAATGATGTGGATGAAACTGGCGACGGGAATGCCACTGATACATTCACACAGGTTATCGAGGATAAGGAAGGCATCATGAATCAGATGAAAGCGGTTCGTCAGACGCTCTTCAATTATTCTTATTATAATGCCGAAGAGTTCTCTTCTGAAATCTCAACAGAAGAGGATAAAGCCGTGCTTCTTGACCTGAAGCAGGCTTTGGAAGCGGCTAAGAATATGGCAAACCTTGTACGTACATTTGGTGATGATGATATGAAAGATCAATTTGCCAAACTTGAAATAACCAAACTTCCACAACTATTGTCGGAGGTACAACGCCGTATCAATATCATCAATCAGAAAGAGGCATTTACTACAAATGATGAAACAAAGGCCCTTATTAATGAAGCGATGATGGATATTGAGTTCACATTCTCCAAGATAGGACAAGAGGAAATGCACCTTATTTCTGGCGGTGTAGAATTGAAAGAGAAATGGCAACGCGCCATCATTTCTTTCACGCAGAATTTTGACCAAGACGATCCTGAATTCATCTCCTTGCGTGATGCCTTTATGGAAAGGTTCAAGGAACATGGCTTCGTCATTGACACCATTGCCAAATTCAATGAAGAAACAAAGGCTCTTGATGATATCATCAAACGTCTGCAAGAACTGCAAAAGAATAACAATATCCTTTTGAAAAGATATAAAGGGGATGAAAAGTTTGCCCGTGTGCATAAGCGCATTCGTGAAGAGAATAAACAGAGAGCGGAAAAGAAGCAGAAGCCTATGTTTTCGTTCCTTGATGATGAAATCGTAGCTATCTTGAATATAATAAAAGAGGATGTGGACGCCAAGGTGTACGATCGTAACGACATCCTGAAAAAAGATGCCTATTTCGGACGGACGGTTATGGCACTCATCAATGGTTGCCTGTACCATTTCCCACAGATAAAGCCTGAAATGGACGACTACAAGTTTATTCAATCGAGAATATCACAACAGTATATTAATCAATATAATGCCACATACGGCATGGCATCGTAAGAAATATGTCAGAAATCAAAGAAAAGACTTTAAAACTCATTGATAGTCTAAAGGCTACCTGCCAGTCATACGGCATGGGTAATGACGGAAATGAATATAAGATTATCACTCAGGTTTTTTTATATAAATTCCTGAATGATAAGTTCGGCTATGAACTGAAAAATGCCGAAAGTAAAATTGCCAAGAAATTCACCCCCGATGAGAAATGGGAGACAACCTACGGCAATCTTTCTGATGATGAGCGAAAACTAATCCTAAGAGTAATCTCGCCTGATGTGCCGATTCTTGAAC
>JAJPYT010000188.1 GCA_021204845.1 Prevotellaceae bacterium
TCGACTACAAGGACCCCGAATTCTTGAAGAAGTTCCTCAACGAGCAGGGCAAGATTCTGCCCCGCCGCATTACTGGCACGTCCCTTAAATACCAGCGCCGTGTGGCGCAGGCTGTCAAGCGTGCCCGCCATCTGGCCCTGCTGCCGTTTGTTACCGATTTGATGAAATAATAAAGCAGAGGAGGTAAGAAATTATGGAGATTATTCTGAAAGAAGACGTTATAGGACTGGGATTCAAGAACGACATAGTGAACGTTAAGCCTGGCTACGGGCGGAACTACCTGCTTCCAAGAGGGTTGGCCATCCTTGCCACCACGAGTGCCAAAAAGGTGCTGGCTGAGAATCTGCGTCAGCAGGCACAGAAGCTTGCCAAGATTAAAGCCGCTGCCGACGAGACAGCCGCCAAGCTCAGCGGCATTTCCCTCGTGATTCCCGCAAAGGTGAGCGCCACTGGTGTCACCTACGGCAGCGTGAACGCGCAGCATATTTCCGAGGAACTCAAAAAGCTTGGCTTCGACATCGACCGTAAGATCATTGTCGTAAAGGAAGTTAAGACACTCGGTCACCACATTGCGACCGTAAGGCTCCACAAGGAGGTAAGCGTAGAGATTCCGTTTGAAGTGGTTGAGGAGAAGGCAAATGAGGAGAATGCTCCTGCCACTGAACAAGCCCCCGCAGCCATAGCAACCCCTGCTGAAGAGCCAGCCGCTCCAGCGGAGGAGACACAGGAGAGCGCGGAGGAAACTCCTGCCCCTGCTCCAGACGCGGAGTGATATCACTCAACATAATATATAAAGAAGGGCGTGCCACCAAGTGACACGCCCTTCTTGGGTAGAAATACCGCATACTATTAGAAGTCCTGACAGAACAGGCCTTGACTTTCTCTTATCTTGAACCAGTCGGGGCTTCCACATTAGCCACGAAAAAAGGGTCACGCATCCTGCGTGACCCTTTAAACTGTTTGTTTGTTCGTCAGAGAATTAATAATTACTCAGCCTCCTCAACGATTACGGTATCAGCTGGAACGCTGTCACATGGCACAGTGTCACAAACTTCCTCAACGGTCTCGTCGATAGTGTCAGTTGCTTCCTCACTTGCCTGAGTGCCATTACCACAAGATGCGAAAGACATGGCTGCAACAGCTACGAACAAAAATGCTAACTTCTTCATTTTCTAAGCTTTTAAATCTGTAAAACAATCAATTACTTTTTAAAACACTGCAAAGTTATGGACTTTTTCGTTATGTTGTACCTTTTACATTTCTTTTTTTTCTGTTTTTTTCAATTATTTTTAGTGGCGGTCACACAAACGCTTGATAATCAATGCACTTTTAATCTTGCACATTTTTGCCGTTTTGTGCATAATACGTCTGTCGCAACCAGTTTCTTGATGTTTTTTCGTAACTTTGCGTCATGAACCAAATCTCGTGCCTGGCAGGGAAGAAAGCGGCTTACTTCACGTTGGGATGCAAGCTGAACTTCGCGGAGACCTCCTCGGTGGCGGAATCGCTGGAGGAGGTAGGTGTGGCCATCGCCAAGAAAGGCGAGCGAGCCGACCTGTGCATAGTGAACACATGTAGCGTGACCGAAGTGGCAGATTCGAAAAGCCGTCAGACCATACGCCGCATGGCGAGGGAGCACGAGGGGGCAATAGTGGTGGTGCTGGGGTGCTATGCCCAGCTGAAACCAGAAGAGATAGGGAACATAGAAGGGGTACATCTGATTATAGGCACAGAACAGAAGGCACACCTGCTGGATCATATAGCCGAGCTGATGTCAGCTAAAGAGGAGAGCCATAGTGGGCAAGTGCCACGGATATATACAGGGCGGACAGCAGAGATACGCACTTTCGTGCCATCGTGCTCCTGCGGCAACCGCACCCGCTACTTTCTGAAAGTGCAGGACGGATGCGACTACTACTGCACTTATTGCACAATACCCTTCGCCCGGGGCCGCAGCCGCAACGGCACAATAGCATCTCTGGTGGAGCAGGCCAGAGAGGTGGCAGACAAAGGCGGCAAAGAAATAGTGATCACAGGCGTGAACATAGGTGATTTCGGAAAATCGACGGGCGAAAGTTTTCTCGACTTGATAAAGAGACTGGACGACGTGACAGGCATATCGCGCTACCGCATAAGCAGTATAGAGCCCGACCTGCTGACCGATGAGGTGCTGGAGTTCTGTGCACGGAGCCGTGCCTTTATGCCACACTTCCACCTGCCCCTGCAAAGCGGCTCAGACGAGGTACTGCGCCTTATGCGCCGGCACTACGACACGGCTTTTTTCGCCTCGAGGGTGGAGGAAATACGAGCATTGATGCCAGACGCCTTCATAGGAGTGGACGTGATAGTGGGCGCCAGGGGAGAGACAGACGAGCTGTTCAAAGAGTCGCTTAACTTCATGGAGCGGATGCCAGTGAGCCAATACCACGTGTTCAGCTACAGCGAAAGACCTGGCACAATGGCACTGAAAATACCACACTGCGTAAGCGCCACCAAGAAACACGAAAGAAGCCAACTGGCACTTGACGTAAGCGAGCGGAAGACGCGCGCCTTCTACGAGAATCATGTGAACACCATACGCCCCGTACTCTTGGAACACAGCGGATGGGGTCAAACGCGCAAAGGCTTCACCGACAACTATATAAAAGTAGAGGTGGAAAGTGAGAGGGACAATGAGATAGTGAACGTGCGCCTTGACGGATGGAACAACGACAACAGTATCTTTCTGGGAACAATAGTATGAAAGTGGCAATAGTGATACTCAACTGGAACGGGCTTTCTATGATGCAGCGTTTCCTTGGTGGAGTGGTCAGACACAGCGGCGGAGCGGAAGTAATTGTGGCGGACAACGGGAGTACTGACGACTCCGTGACATGGCTAAAGGCTGAAATGCCCGAGGTGCGCGTAATACAACTTCCCCGCAACTACGGCTTCGCTGAGGGCTACAACCAAGCGCTGCGAAGCGTGGAGGCAGAGTATTACTTGCTGCTGAACAGCGACGTGGAAGTGCGCGAAGGCTGGCTGCAATCTATGCTCACCTACATGGACTCCCACCCCGAGGCCGCCGCCTGCCAACCAAAACTTCTTTGCCAGACAAAGCCCGAAAGTTTCGAATATGCGGGAGCCTCTGGCGGCTATCTCGACAGATTAGGCTATCCCTATTGCCGCGGCCGCGTGTTCAGCACGGTGGAGACCGACTGCCATCAGTACGACAAGATAGCCCACTGCCTCTGGGCTACAGGAGCTTGTCTGCTCATCCGCAGCAAAGATTACTGGGACGCAGGGGGGCTTGACGGCCGTTTCTTTGCCCATCAGGAGGAGATAGATCTCTGCTGGCGCATTGTAGCAAGGGGCAGAGACGTGGTCTGCGTGCCCGAGAGCGTCGCTTACCACGTTGGAGGCGGCACGCTCGAGGCGGGAAACCCTTACAAGACATTCCTAAATTTCCGTAACAATCTGTTTCTCTTATATAAGAACCTGCCCGCCGAAAGGCTCTCGACTGTGTTGTGCAGGCGTTTCTTCCTTGATGCTCTCGCTTTCCTTGGGTTTCTGCTTACTGCCCAAGTCAAGTTGGCTTGCGCCGTGTTCCGCGCATGGCTATCTTTCTGGCACATGAAGTCAGAGTTTATGCCAGACAGAAGGGAAAACATGGAAAAGGCAGTGTGCGACCCACTTTCCGATGCTGTAGGCAGCATCCTATGGCAATATTACGCCAGAAGACGTAAGACATGGAAGCAGATAAACGACAGATAAGCGCAGAAAAATATTCCAACTACCACCAGAATTAACACTGAATATTGTTATAACAAACTTTAAAATCATTATATTTGCGAGTAATTATTCAATGAACATAACTCAATAACTCAAAATGAAAATCAAAACAATCACTCTCTTCGCGGTGCTTGCGGCTGTTTTTGCGTCCGCTCGCGCTGAGGTCGTAACATCGTCGGAAGCCCTCCAGACTGCCATAGGCTTCTTTTACAATGGCGTGCAAACCGTGAGTCGCAGCAGTACCATGCAAGAACTTTGGGACAGCAACAGCCTGTCCGCCTCTTCCGACGGGCTAAGCAAGCCAGGTGCCACAGCCCCTACCGTCTATGTCCTGTCTCGTATACACCTCT
>JAJPYT010000116.1 GCA_021204845.1 Prevotellaceae bacterium
ATATACATCGGTGTAACGGATCAGAGGCCAGTCTGTGTCGCATCGTGTCCTGTCAGGGATTTCATTGGGGAGCGAGTATACGTATTTTCTGTAGATGTACGTGTTCTCGCCCGGGGTCACGCCGCAGTAGAAATCCTTGCCGTCGCCGAACCCGCCGAGGTAAGGCCATCTCTTTTCCTTGCCGTACTGGACATTGCCGCTATTGTAGGAGTCGCGCCAGCAGTCGATCGGATCGTAGGGCACGAGAACCGTCTGCCTCAGACGGGGATCGCGGTTGGTATAACATGCCCTGAGCCTGTCCTCGTTGCCGTCCTTAAGATAATACTTTTTGAATACGTCCGCACCGATGGTGTTGACCCTTTCCTGCAGAGCCGCGGTCTCGGACTCATTCCAGTAGTCGGAAACGACGTCTCCGTTGTCGTCCACGCTGACGGAATCCCTGAAGAAGAACACCTCGCGTTTGGTGACGTCGTTGACAAACACGTCATCGTTCCACTCGGGAATGTAGTCGGCCCAGTCGAAGTCCGTTCCGTCGGCGTTCTGGTAATAGTCGACGAATTCCGTTGAAGGTCGGCATCCCGACCATCCTCCGATCTGGTCGTAGCCTCCGAGGATGACCTGAAGAAGGTCGCAGTAGCCCGTGTCGGAGGTGAACTGTATGGGGAAAATCATCTCATGGTCCTTCTCGTTGTCGTGGTTGAAGAAATCGATGTACTTTCCTTCCCAGAGCCCGTAGCCGCAGACAGAGACTTTCTCGAAGTCGTTGGCGGCAAGCTGGTAGTAGGATGTGTCCTCGTTGTTCTCCCACGCGAGCCATAGATAGGCGTTGCCCCTGAGAGAGTAGGCGGCGCCCTTGGACGGACGGCCGTAATCGGTCGAGATTGTATTGTCAGGGAAATACTGGTTGTCGATGCAGTAGTTGAGGTCGTCGATGATCACATCCCAGACCTCGGCAGAGGTGGACTGTCCCAAGGTGCATTCAGAGTCGGTTATCGGCTCGAGATAAATTGGAACGCCCTGATAGATCTGGTTGAGCCTCGTGTAATACCAGGCCCTGAGGAATTTGGCCTGACACAGGTAGTTCTCGTATGTAGAATCGTCCAGCCCGGCCTTGTAGAGATTGGCGATGGCGTCGTTGATTCTGTGGATGCCGGTGTAACACCATTTCCACTCGTAGACGACGGCCGCGTCAGAAGGACTCTTGGTGGCCTGCAACAGAATGTCGATGCCGCCGTCTTTCACGTTGACGGTCTGGAACTCACATCCCATCCATTCCTGCTTCAACAGACCCTCGCTGCTTGAGTATACCTTGATCAGGTCTGTGGACATGTTTATGATGTAGAAATTCTCGTACAGTCCGTTGATGCCCTGTTCGGCGAGGGCAGCGGACGTCCACATGTTGCCTGTTGAGATCTGATCGGCAGGATAGGTGGTGAGAAGATCCTTGCAGGAAGAGAAGAGAACTACAGAAGATAAGATAATCAGAAAATATTTTTTCATAATATGACCTCCCAAAATTAGAATGTGATTTGAGCGCCTACGGTGTACTGTCTCATGAGAGGATATCCGACATCGGTGCCGATCTCAGGATCCATTCCCGGATAGGAAGTGATTGTGAGAAGGTTCTCGCCGGAAACGTAGAACTTGAGCTGCTGAACGAAGAATTTTCTCGTCCATTTCTGAGGTATGGTATAGGCGAGGGTGACGTTCTTCAGTTTCATGTAGTCGGCCTTGTACTCGTAGTAGTCGCTGCGGTCGGAGTTGTGCCCGGTCGTGTTGTAGAAACGGACGTATTTCGCATTGATGTTGGTCCTTGAGTCGGTCGGATTGTCAGGATCGTAGAAATAGTGGTCGTTGGCGATGGCCTTGTTGATCGCGTATCCGGTCTTTACGACGGGGTTGGTGTAGTAGTCTTCGTAGAAATTGAGATAGTAGTCAAACGCTCCGGACCAGATCATGCTGAACTCCAACCCTTTCCATGCCAGACCGAGGTTGATGCCGAGGTTGTAGGAAGGGATCGAGGTGTGGCCGGTGAAATAGCGGTCGTAGGTGTTGCCGTAGTTGCCGTCGCCGTTGAGGTCGGCGTAGATCAGGTCGCCGTACCAGAGCTGGGTCCTGTCGACTGTGCTGCCGCCCTGGAAGGTGTAGCCGGCGTCGATCATGGCGCGTACCCATGCCATGTCGGCCTCCGTGCGGATCATTCCGTCCTTGGGACCGGCACTCGGGTCGACCTCTCCGCTGGTGTAACCCTTGCCGCTGCCTCGGTACAGCTGGAGAATGTAGTGCTCGCCGATCGGATGGTCCTCGAGAAGAACTCCCGGAGTCGTCCAGCTCTCGGCCACGTCGGAATAGTTGGATGAGAATACGCCGTCAGTCCAGCCCTCCACGAGCTTCCCCTTGAAGCTTGTCACCTTGTTCTTGTTGTAGGAGAAGTTGACTCCGGCATAGTAGTAGAAGTCGCCGACGGTGTCCTTCCAGTTGAGGGCTATCTCGACACCTTGGTTCCAGAGTCTTCCGAGGTTCTGGGGGACCTGAGTGAAGTTGCCCATTGTCAGATAGGTCGAAGGAGTGTAGAGAATGTCCCTTGTGGCCTTGTAATAATAGTCAAGCTCGGCCGTGAGTCTGTTGTTGAAGAATCCGGCGTCAATGCCGATGTCGGTAGTGGCGGTTGTCTCCCATTTCAGGTTGACGTTGCTCATGGAGGCGATGTAGAGGTTCGTGGCGTTGGATCCGTCGAGAACGACCTTTCCGGCCGTGTAGGTTGCCTGCCATGTGTAGTTGCCGATGCCCTGGTTGTTACCGGTCTCGCCCCATGAGGCCCTGAGCTTCAGCTCAGAGAGCCAGTTGCTAGCCTTTGCCATCCAAGGCTCCTCGTGGATCTTCCATCCTGCGGAGAAGGAGGGGAACACACCGTAGCGGGTGTCGGAGCCGAACCTCGATGAGCCGTCGATGCGGACGTTGGCCTCGAAGAGATAGCGGTCCTTCAGCCCGTAGTTGACCCTTGCGAAATAGGACCGCAGACCGTAGCCGGACTTCGGAGAATAAGAGGCACTGTTGATAGTCGAATAGGTGGAGCCGTCGTTCAGCGACCAGTCTGTGTTTCCTTTTTTCTGTACCTGATATGACCAGGAGAGGTAAGCGGTGGTCGTATAGCCGAGAAGAACGCCGAGCTCGTGAATCTTGTTGAAAGTGTTGTTGTACCTTGCGAGGATTTCCGTGTTGGCCGTGTAGTCCCTGTAGGTGTAGTCGGTGACTGTGGCGACGCTGGAGTCAGATGTGGTGTAGACCTCGTTGTTGACATAATCCCACTTGGTTTTCTCAGTAGTGTATGTGTGGTTCATCCCGAATGTGGGCGCGTAGTTGAGGGAGCCCTCGATGCTTACGCCCTTGTAAGGACGGATCTTGGCGTAGACAGTTCCGTTGAGCTTCCAATTGTACTTGGTTCCTCCGGTTCCGCTTGCTTGGTAGAACAGGTTGTTGGCCGTGGCGTCATCCTCCTTGCTGGCAGTTGTGCCCCACTTGCCCGGAGTTCCCGGATATACGCCCGGGCTGGTTGCGATGAGATAGGTGAAAATGTTGGAGATGCTTGCCGTTCCGGTGGAGAGAAGCTGACCGAACATCCTGGTTCCGAGTGTGAACCACTTGGTGACGTCGGCTTCGAGGTTGACCCTGAACGACCCTTTCTGGGCGCCGCTGTCGAGCCCGTAGCGGGTCATGACGCCTGAGTTGTCGAGATAGCTGCCGGAGACGAGATACCTGACGTTCTTGCTGCCGCCGGAGATGGAGAGGTTATGCTCCTGCGAGAAGCCGGTGTTGAAGATCTCGGTGAACCAGTCGGTGTTAGGATAGGCCTGGTAGTTCGGCACGCCGTATTCCGTGAGACCGTACGGATCCTTGTTCTTCTCTGCCCAGAGGTCGATGGTTGTCTGGGAGAACGGATGGGCCGCGCCGGCGTTTTCGAAGGACTCGTTCACATAGCTCATGAAATCAACATAGTCGCTGACCCAGTCGATGTTGTTGTAGGGAGTCTGGAAGACGGCGTTGTAGGAATAGCTGATGCGAGGCTTCTCCTCAATGCCGCTCTTCGTGGTGACGAGGATGACGCCGTTGGCGGCTCGGGTACCGTAGA
>JAJPYT010000202.1 GCA_021204845.1 Prevotellaceae bacterium
CCTCAGTAACAGGCTATGTTCCTGTGACCGTGAAGGTTTACGACGTAACAAACACTGGCTTTAGCGTTAAGCTCGTGGCTCAGGAGTCAGTCGCCTCTTCAATCAAGAACGAGAATGTCAACTACTTTGCCTGCACACCTGGACAGATAGCAATAGGCGAAGGCAAACTGCTCACTGTCGGCAGAGACTACGACACTCCATGCGGAGGCTCGGCCCGCCAGACTGTTTACTTCAAGAATGCTGAAGGTGACACCCTGCACTTGGAGAATCCCTACATAATATCGGCTCCTCAGACCAACAACTATGAGGCTACGAGCGTATTCCGCCAGCACAGCACAACGAGCGACGATGACGGCAATGTATACTGTGCCGACATCCGCAGACAGGTGGACGGAACAACTACCGTGACAACTACCAATAATGCCAAGAACAATGGCGATTACATCGGTTGGTTCATAATCAGTGACGACCCGAACGGCACAGACGACCTTGACCCGCTGATTGTTCCCACTGCCATCAACGAGGTGAGCGACAGTAAGGGCTTCAATGTCTACAGCGCTGATGGCTGCCTCTGGACTGACAACAACTCGCTGCGTGCCTACAACACGTCGGGCATACAGGTTCCGTTTGGCACAGAGCTTCCTGCGGGGGTATACATAATCACTGACGGGAAAGACAGCCGCAAGATTGTTATTAAGAGATAAGCCGAGTTGAATCTATAAGGAAAGAGAAGGTGCGCCTAAGGTGGCGCACCTTTTTATTGCTGAGAAGCTTTAGAGAATCAGCTGATTCTTGACTCAATGAGCACCGTCATTCAGCTTGATGACAGCCGTCATTTACGCTGGTCACAGTGGATTCCAAGGACTTAAGGCACTATATCTACTTGCGAGGCTGGCGTGTAAGTGGAGCGGATACGCCACTCTTGAGGATAGAGATTATTGGCTCTTGCACCCACATTCTTGGCGAAGCCCAAAGGGTAACCACTGTAAGTGAGAAGAATTATCCCTTTTGGAGCATCGAGACGCAGTGCCTCGTGACGCAAATAAGTAATGGCTTCAAGATAGGAAAGCTCCACTTCAGGATAGGTGCCACGAACGTAGGCAGCGCACAAGGCAAGCTGAGGTGAAGGCAACCAGTCTTTTCCTCTCGTCTCCTCAACAGTCACGCCACAGGAAATCACGTGCATGGTACGGTGCAGCTTATCTATGAGGTCGGCATGCAAGACTGGAATGGCAATGCGTGTTGTGGGCGTGGAAAGCAACTTGTAGTCTCCATGAAGAGAAGCTATTTCCTGCGCTTTTGAGGCAACGAAAGTGTTTCCTTCCAATGTACCAGCCTTGCGCAAGGCTGCTATGAAGAAGCCCTCTCCCCTATCCCGTCCAGGGAAAAAATGCCGTTGGAGCAGGAACTCAGCGCCAAATTTATCCACCATCCACTCAACGTTGTCCTCATCTTCAAAGCGGTTGAACGTACAAGTGCTGTAAATCAACAGCCCGCCAGGCTTCAGAACGTGCCAGGCGTCCTCTACGATGCTACGCTGACGCCTCCAACAAACATCCACATTCTGCATGCTCCACTCTCGCAAAGCATGCTCTTCCTTGCGGAACATCCCCTCACCAGAACAGGGTACGTCAGCGAGCACCACATCAAAGGTGCTGGTAAGATGAGCGAAATCTTCAGGTAGGTTTTGAGTAACAACACAGGCGGGGCTCCCCCACTTTGCCATATTCTCTGCAAGAATCATCGAGCGTTGCCTTATTGGCTCATTGCAGAGGAGCAGACTTCCTTCCGAAAGATGGCTGCGTAACAAGGTACTTTTCCCTCCCGGTGCCGCACATAAGTCCAAGACCGCTAAATCTCCATCGGGAAGATACAGGCGCAATACCTCATCGAGGAACATGGACGAAGCCTCCTGCACGTAATAAACTCCAGCATGAAACAATGGGTCGAATGTGAAAGCTGGACGCTCTGAGAGATAATATGCATGCTCACACCAAGGCACAGGCTCATACGGCAACGCTTTGTCGGCCTTCAACGGATTGAGGCGAATGGAGACGACAGGCTCTTCCTCCAAACCGAGGAACAACGATTCGGCAGCCGAAGCGCCCAATTGCCAGCGCATTAAAGTCTTGAAATCCTCAGGCAGAAGCATCAGACACTGACCACTCCCTTTATTGCCGGCCATGGGTCGTAACCCTCGAGCTGGAAGTCTTCATAATGGAAACTGAAGATATCCTTCACGTCAGGATTCAGAATCATGCGGGGCAAGGGACGCGGTTGACGGGAGAGTTGCAAGTGGACCTGCTCCATGTGATTGTGATAAATGTGCGTGTCGCCTGTCGTATGGACAAATACTCCTGGCTTAAGTGCGCATACCTGCGCCATCATCATACACAGAAGAGCGTATGAGGCAATGTTGAAAGGCACGCCAAGGAAGCAATCGGCACTGCGCTGATAGAGCTGTAACGACAGCTTGCCATCTGCCACATAGAACTGGAAGAAAGTGTGGCAGGGAGGCAGGTTCATGTTTTTAATGTCCGCCACATTCCATGCATTCACTATAATACGGCGGCTGTCAGGGTTCTCCTTTATATCGCGCACCGCCATCTTTATCTGGTCTATGTATCCGCCTTCGTAGTCTGGCCACGAGCGCCACTGGTAGCCATAGATATGCCCCAAATCGCCAGTGACGGGATCTGCCCACTCGTTCCAGATGCGAACTCCGTGCTCTTGCAGATACTTGACGTTTGTGTCTCCGTTGAGAAACCATAGGAGTTCGTAAATGATGCTCTTCAGATGAACCTTTTTGGTGGTCAACAAGGGAAATCCCTCCGATAGATCAAAGCGCATCTGATGACCGAAGATGCTTTTTGTGCCTGTTCCTGTGCGGTCTTTCTTGTCCACGCCCTCGTCTAAGATGCGTTGAAGTAAATCGAGATATTGTTTCATGGTCTTATGTAATCTACAAATCTATATGCGTAGGCATGCTTCTCGTCTGGCTGAAACTCCTGTGACGAGTCCGCCTTCCACTCGCTATAGTCGGGGAAGAAAGCGTCTGCCTGGGCAGGCACATCGCAGACTTCAGTAAGGCAGAGGCGGTCGACAAGAGGAAGAGCCTGCTCATAAACACTGGCTCCGCCTATCACGTACACCTGCTCATCGGCAGAACAACTGGCAAGAGCCTCATCGAGCGAGGGGAACGTTTCTGCTCCAGGGAACTGTGACACACTGCGGCTCAGTACTATGTTGCGTCTGTTGGGCAACGCTCCCTTAGGTAACGACTCAAAGGTTCTCCGTCCCATAACGATGGTGTGCCCAGTCGTTAGGGCTTTGAAACGCTTTAAATCGTTTGGCAACCAATAGATCAGTTTGTTCTCGAATCCAATGGCTCTGTTAGCCGCCACAGCTGCTATTAGACTTATCATTATTGTCAGATCTGCTCTTTTACCCTAACAAAGATACACAAAAAAGGCGATACACCGTAGCGCACCGCCCTTTTTGATTTATAATTTCAGAAGTCTTAGTTCCTTCTCGTTGCGGAGTAGTTCACTTTCAGTGCCCACGACTTACGCAGCACTTCCTTAATATCAGTGATATAACCCATCTGCGTTCTCACGTCTGCCTTGATGGAAACAACCTGTGCGGTCTGATCCGACATAGACTGGCGCTCCTGATAGATGAAGTCCATTACTTCCTTAGGCTCAGCGTAGCGGTCGTTCAGCTGAATACGAGTGGAACTACCATACTGTGCACGCAAGTTATCGGTAGGAGGGCCAACGTAGATGAAAGAGACTGCGCTCTTGTTCTCCAGCTTCTCCAACTGTGTACCTGCAGGCTTAACGAAGCGAACCCTCAACGTTACCTCACGCATGGTCGTAACCATCATGATGAAGAACAAGAATGAGAAGATCAAATCGGGCAGAGACGAAGTGTTCATCTCAGGCATTTCGCGTTTTTTCCTTGCCATGATTAATTCCCTCCTCCGTAGTTTTTAGGTTCAGCCTCAGAGATTCTCTGCGGATAATATGCACGCACAGCAGCTTGCTGCTCATCGTTCAGTACAGCGTATGTATGATGGAAATAGCGCTTTGCGGCATCGTCACGCAGTTCGTTAT
>JAJPYT010000139.1 GCA_021204845.1 Prevotellaceae bacterium
CAATCTCTAACTGATTTATCTATTATGATGAAACGCTTATCTATGTTCGTGGCAACGGCTTGCCTGGGGCTTGCCTTGCCTATGTATGCGCAAGACGCTGTCGGTGCTGCATCTGTCAGCCTCGCCAACGGTGACTACGTGCTGCAAAACGTCGAGAGTGGCCTCTACCTTGCGGGCGGCAACGCCTATGGCACCGAGGCTACCCTGCTCTCAACCCCTGTAGTCTTCACGCTTACGGCTAAAGACGACGGCACTTACACTCTCACCTCAGAGCTTTATGGCACTACTGACGGGAAAGCTAATGGCATCTTCTACGACGGCGGTAACTTCTACCTCGACCACCCCAGCCCATATCCCCTCACCATCACTGCGGGAACGGGCAACAACGAAGGCACTTACACCATTACCTGCCCGTATTACGAAACGAACGACGACGCTACCACCTACAACACGGACTACTACCTCTACAGCGACAACGCAAGTAACGGCGATGTAGTCGCTCACTCGGATGAGATTGGCGATGGTACAGGTCGCTTCTGGAAGTTCATCGCTGTAGCTGGCATTCCCGCCATTCAGGCTGCCGCCGAGGTCGGCACCGATGTTGACGTGACGCCTCTGCTTAAGAACCCCTCGTTCTCTGTCAAGGCTGAACCTTCCACCAGTGAGTCTACCAACAATTGGACGTATACCTGGCATAATACTCCAGAGGGGGAAAGCACTTATGAAGGCAACTACTCTTATGGCTATACTCCTAATGCGAATGATTGGAGTGAAGGGTGGTACGGAATGCTTGAGCGCTGGGAGCCTGAAGGCGGTTTCGACTTCTATCAGACGCTCACTGGCTTGACACCGGGTCACTACACGCTGTCCACGCAAGCCTTCCAAGGTGATGAGGACGATTACACTGATCGTTGCTACTTGTACGCCACGGTTAACAGTGATGACCCCACAAAGACTATCCTGCCTGATGATGAAGGTAACGCTGTTACCTCAACTGATGCCGCTGCGATCACGTACGCCGCCTTCTTGGCAGGCAACTATTCCGTCAGCGTTCAGTTCGACATTACAAGCACTGACGATGTGGTAAGGATCGGTGTTTCCGACTTCTTCGAAGGGGAGTCGGATGCGGTATCCGCAAGCTGGTGCGTGGTTGCAGGTCTCTTCAACCTCACCTACGTGCGGGATCGCTATAGCTACATCGACGACGACGAGTACACCGAAGGCGACGAGGTGGAGATAGACGGCGCTACCGTAACAATTAATGGCGAGAACCTTGTCCAGAACGGAGGCTTCAACGAAGGTGTCGCAGACTGGACATGCGGTGATAGTGGCGACAAGTACACCACAGCCGCTGATGTGGACAACTTCACTATCACCTCCACTGGCGGCCACAACGACGGAGCTTACATCACGACCAACGGCGCAGGCACTTCTTCCGAGAAGACCCTCACCCAGCACATTGGGGTAACGAAAGGGAGCTCTTACCTGTTCGTCTGCTACACCAGCGGCACGACCCCAAAGAGTGATAACCTGGCATACAACGCGCTCTTCACGATGAGCGATGCAACCACTGAGGTATGTTATATCAAGGAGTTCAACTGGGGAGCTGCTGCAGAGCAGACTGCAACGGGCTGGACGAGGACTGCCTTCACCTTCACCGCCACTACCAGCGACGTGGGCATCCGCCTTGGCTGGAACGAGTCCACTAACTTCGACGCTTTCCAGCTCTATGAGATTGAACTGCCTGATGCTGTTGACGACGCTGACTACGTTGCCGACGACCAGATCATCTCTGACGGGAAGATATACACGGTAAAAGATGGCACTAACCTCGTTCAGAACGGCAGCTTCAACAACGGTGTCACCGACTGGACATCGGGCAACGGGTACACGAATGACCCAACAGCCACCTATATAACCCAAACCCCAGTGGGCGGCTACAACGGCGGAGCTTACATCACTCCTATTACGGAGACCGCTTCTGATAAAACGGGCGGTATAAGTCAGGCAATCTCTGTGACACAAGGCACGACATACCTCTTCATCGGCTACACCAATGGCACTGCACCATCGGAAAACAATAAGGACGCGAACAGTCTGCACGCTATGAGCGACAAATCCACCGAGTCGAGCGTTATCGTTGACTTGGCTTGGGAGAATGGATACGGTCAGACCTCAACCACGTGGAAGAAGACAGAGACCGTCTTCACCGCCACCACAGACTACGTGGGCATACGTGCCTCTTGGTGTCCCGGCGCAAGCTTCGACGGCTTCCAGCTCTATGAGCTTACGGAGCAAGTATACACTCTTCAGGACGTGAAGGATGCTGTGGCAGCGATTAACGCTCCTACTGTCAACGTCGGAACAGAGCCATTCCAGTATAATGAAGACCTTGTTGCCGACCTCGTAGCTAAAGCAGCAGCTGCCGATGAGATGTCAGATGAGCTCACAAGCTATGAATACTATGAGGCTATCGTCGGTCTGCAAGCCGCTCAGGAGGCTGTCAAGACGCTGAACGAGCCGCAGGAGGGCGACCTCTTCCACATTATCATGAAGTCCGAGGGTCACACCTATTACGACAAGGCTCTGTACTTCCACAGGAATGACGAGAGCCACTCCGAACAGGGTCACTACGACATGGCATTCGAGTCAGAGCCAAGCGCTAACCTCGCTGACCAGGTATTCATCTTCACTCCCGTGGAGGATGTACTGAACGGCTACACCATCAGCTTCAACGCCAACCCAGAGGAGATTGATGCTGATCAGACAACATACACAGACGATAACACGACGCTGCGCTACTTCTGCTATGCCTCTGAATACGGACAAAGTGTTGGAACAGCAGGCTTCCGCACGACGATAGACCCGACAAAGGCTTGCACCTTCGTTGTTGAGCAGACAACGACTGACGGCATCGTAAGGCTCTACAACAGTGATCAGAACCATTACGTAGGCACTAACGGGACAACCGCAAGCGGCTTCTACACAGACCCAAACAATGAAAACGTCGACCTCACCATCAACTTCGCTCCCGACATAAAGTGGACGCTGGAGGCAGAGTATGGCACACTGATACTCCCGTTCGCCCCGACAGAGGAAGAGACAGAAGGCTTGACGTTCTACTCCACCGAGGCTTACGGCACTGAGCCTGAGCTTGCTCTCGTAGAGGTTGAAAGCCCTGAGGCTAACACTCCTTACATCGTAAAGGGCACGGAGGGCACTGAGTACTCCTTCGTAGTGACCGCAAGGACGTTCGACACCGAGGCAACCGCAGGCTGGCTGACTGGCGTGTATGTTCCCACCTCTGTACCGGCCGCAAGCTACGTCCTGCAAGACGGCGAGGATGGCTTGGCATTCTACACCGTAACCGACGACGATCCCATCTCTCTTGGAGCTAACCACTGCTACCTGACCGTAAGCAGCACGTCCGACGAGACGGCAGATGAGGGCAATGCTGAAGAGACCAACGCTCCCGCAGTGGTCTACTTCCCGGGCAGCGGCAAGGCGACCGCTATCACGGGCGTTGAGGCTAACGTGGCAGACGCTGAGGCTATCTACGACCTCTCAGGCCGCAAGGTAAGCCAGGCTCAGAAGGGCATCTACATCAAGGGCGGCAAGAAGGTAGTCATTAAGTAATAACCACTAAAACGTTTTAAGCAATGAAGACATACATTAAGCCCTCCATCGAGGTCGTGGAGACCGAAGTGGAACAGATGGTTTCCCTGTCCACCACCACTACAGGCGCAAGCAGCGATCTGGAATGCCTGGACAAGGGGTATAACAGTTGGAACGACGGCTCCTCTTTCTGGGGAGAGTAGTTCAATCATAATAAAATAATTAAGTGATGAGGTCAGCCTCGGCGTGATGCCGCGGCTGGCTTTTTTTTGTGCCTGCCCCCAGGTCAGGCGGGGTGTGCCTGCCCAAGGCAGGCGGGGTGTGCCTGCCCAAGGCAGGCGGGTTAAGCCTGCCGGCTTGGGGGTGCATCTCCTC
>JAJPYT010000183.1 GCA_021204845.1 Prevotellaceae bacterium
CAGCCTTGATGCCAGGCTCGGAGAGGAACTTGATGAGGGGCTTGTTCTTGGGCAGAGCCTTGTGGCTGCGGTAGAGAGCCACGAAGCCACGGTCCTGCATGTCGCGGTCGCCAGCCTCGAAGCCCTGGCCTATGAGCTGCTTAGCCTCCGCCAAATACTGCGTGGCCAACTGGCGCTGCACCGCCACGAGACGCTCCACAAGTGGCTGGTACTCCTCGTAGAGCTGGTCGTCGCCCTTTGGCACGGGACCAGAGATGATGAGCGGCGTGCGGGCATCATCGATGAGCACGGAGTCCACCTCGTCGACAATGGCATAGTTGTGGGCTCGCTGCACGAGGTCGCGCGGGTCGGTAGCCATGTTGTCGCGCAGATAGTCAAAGCCGAACTCATTGTTGGTGCCAAAGGTGATGTCAGCCAGATAGGCCTTGCGGCGCTCGGGGCTGCCGGGCTGGTGCTTGTCTATGCAGTCGACGCTAAGTCCGTGGAACATGTAGATAGGACCCATCCACTCGGAGTCGCGCTTTGCAAGATAATCGTTGACGGTGACCACGTGCACTCCGTTGCCCGTGAGGGCGTTAAGGAAAACAGGAAGGGTGGCGACGAGTGTTTTTCCCTCACCAGTCGCCATCTCGGCAATCTTGCCCTGGTGGAGCACCGTGCCGCCGAAGAGCTGCACGTCGTAGTGCACCATGTTCCAGAGGCTGTCGTTGCCCCCCGCGAGCCAGTGGTTGTGGTAGATAGCCTGGTCGCCCTCTATCTCCACAAAATCGTGGGAGGCTGCCAGCTGGCGGTCGAAGTCGTTGGCTGTGACCCGCACGTCACCTGCCGTTAGGCGCTCGGCAGTGCTCTTGACAATGGCGAACGCCAGAGGGCGCACCTCGTCGAGAATCTTCTCGAAAACGTCGAGAACGTCTTTCTCCAGCTTGTCAATCTGGGCAAAGAGCGGGGCACGCTCCTGTATGTCGGTCTGCTCTATGCGCGCCCTTATGTCGGCTATTTGCCCCCGAAGGTCGGCAGGGGCATCCTGCACCTGCTGGCGCAGCTTAGCCGAACGCTCTCGCAGGGCGTCATTGCTTAGGGCTTGTATCTCAGGATAAATGGCAAGAACCTCGTTCACACGTGGCTGGATGGCTCTCATGTCGCGCGCGGCCTTGTTGCCGAATATAGAACTCAGGAAGTTTATGAAACTCATAGATATGTTTGTTGCGTGTTATGTATGCTATATAATAAAATGTGTATTCTCTCTCCTCTCCCGCTAAAACGTAAGCGGGGACGCGGTGCAGCCATTGGGCGCGCGGATGCGCATGAAAGCCGCCAAGGTGGGGGCTATGTGGTCGACTGTGACAGAGGTGTCCACCCGCTGCTGCTGTATGCCGCCGCCCCAGAAGAAGAGGGGGAAGGCGAGATAGGAATCGCGCTGGGTGAAGCGCTCGCCCGAAGTCTCGTTTACCAACTGCCAGCCTGGGGAGACCTGCACAAGTATGTCGCCCGAAGAACGGGGATTGTAGGCGTTGCGAAGGTTGCTTATGCCAGGAGTCCAAGCGCCCAGCATGAGCCGCTGCGAGGTGTAGACATCGCGCACACCGCTCATCTGTATGAGGAAGGAGGAACTGCGCTCGAGCACCTCGTTGAGATTGAGACCGCGGTTCTCAATCAGCTTGTGGTCGAGATATATCTGGTTGCCCGACGCTGTCTCCACGTACTGCCCCTGCCCATAGACCGCCACCAGATACATGTTGAGCAGCAGCTGGGCACGGGTGATGTTAAACTCCCCCGTGGGTATGCGGTAGGGAGCCAGATCGGCTTCGGAGTATTCTGCGTCGGAGTAGCCCGTGCCAGTGAGCACAATAAGGGCGCGGTCCTTGCCCACCTTCTCCTCCACAAGGTCTATGAGCTGACCTATCTGCTCGTCAAGGCGCACGTAAGTGTCCTGCATCTCTATGGGGCACTCCACCACCGACTTGTGGCAGTAGTTGCCGGCATAGTAGGTGACAGTGAGGAAATCCGTCACAGGGTCTACCCCCATGAGCGTGTTGCGCAGGCAATAGGCGGCAAAACGGGTGACCTCCTCGTTAACCATGGCACTGGCCTTAAGGTCGACGTAACGTCGCTCGCCCTTGAACTTATACTTGAAAGGCTGGCGCGTGCCTCCAGAGACGAAATAATTGTATCCGCCCACAAGGTCGTTGTAGGGCTCCCAGGTGAGACTACCAATATTGTCGCCTATATTGCGGCTCGTGTTGTAATAGCCCAGCCATGCGGGCATGGGGTCGTAGTAGGAGGTGGAACACCACTGCCCCGTCTCGTCGCTAATCCAGAAGCAGCCGTCGGCTGCATGGCCAGCGGAGAACACAGCCGCGTCGCGATTCGGGGCTACGGCATAAACGAGAGCCTGACCCTCGGTGGAGACCTTGAGCTCGTCGGTGATGGTGCTGACGGCAAGGTTCTGGGGCGAGGTGCACTCCATGGTGCCGCGCCCAGTGTAGCGGTGGTCGTCCACGCAGTTCACCATCTGCAGGGTGGAGCGGTCAAGCCAGCGCTCGGAGACTATGCCGTTCTCGTAAGGCGCTGTGGCACTCATAAGGCATGCCACGGCAGAGGCACGGTCGGGTCCCAAGAAGGGGTATTCGGCATGGGTGTAGACCTGCCCGTCACGCATGAGACGCGCGAAGCCCTTGTTCCCATAGAGGGGAAAGAAAGCCTCCATGTAATCGCTGCGCAACTGGTCGACAATGACGTTCACCACCAGCCTTGGCACCTCAGGGGCAACCTGGGCTCCAGCCTCAGCCAGCGAGACGAGTGCCACAAGGGAGGCAAGCAGTCTTCTATGTTGTAGGTTTATCATCTTTTTCTTCTATAACAGAGGCAATAGCTTACGGAACGAGAGAGCGAACCGAACGCCAAAGGTACTACTATTTCGCAGAAGTCTTGTGGAATCCAAGGCGAGGAAACAATAAATATTGTTAAAATGGCGATGTTCAGCTTGTGGTAGAGGCACTGGCGGCGGCGAACAGCGCACGCCACAACCCACGGCATGCAGAGCAGAGGCAGAGGATTGAGAACCCAAACCTGCCAGTTGCTGCTGATGGTGGGGTGCTCCGAGAAGAAGAACATGAAACAGAGCAGACAGCCAGCGACGCCCAGCAAGGTCATGAACACGAAATCGAAAAACCACCACATTCGACGGTTGCGATACTCTATCCACATGATAATGAGGCAGAGAAGAAGGAAGAGCGCGGAGGCGCTTATGGGAGAGATGCCAAGACCAGAGGCTTCTTCCCGCTCCCCAGGCTGTAGCACAAGCTGGGTTTGGGAGACAAGGCGGCGCGTCTCCCCGGAGGAATCGGTGACTTGAGCCCCGTCGAAGTAGCGCGCCAGCTCGAAGGGAAGGAACATGGCTGCCCAGTCGGTGAGCAAAGTGTCGCAAGCCGCACCGAGCAGCACGTCGTTGCCTAACTCCGCCCAGGGGTGGAGGGCAGTGTAGGAGTGCATCAACTGGCGATAGGTGCGCCCCCCGGACGTGGGCATGAAACTGACATCACCGTCAACCACGGAGACAACCAAGTCCCGCACCTTGGTGGTGCAGTTGTTGGTGAGGTAGTTATACCGGTAGGTGCAATTCTCTGGCTGCACGTTCTCCACCAGCAAAGCTACCAGACGCCTGGCCTCCGAGGGTGTGAGATTCAGGACCTGCTGCACCACATAGGAGCCCCGGTCGGCATAGTCGGTAAGGAACATGTCGAAAGGCACTGCCGCGACAATGTAGTCGCATTGCCCAAGGGTGAAGCGCCACACGAAATGAGGCGTGCGGAAGTTGAATATGCCGTAGTTGAAGACTATATCGTCACCGCTGCTGAGGTCACGCACCCGTAAGGCAGTGTGCCCGTAGAGAGAATAAACCTCAGAGCCAGGGGAACAAGTCACGAGACTCACCTCCAAACTATCTTGCTCCTGCTCAGCGGCGCGGAGAGCCGCTACCCCTGCCATCAGGCACACAAAAAAAACGAGTAGCCTCCCCGTTACAGCCTGCCCTATCTTCACTTGAAACAGATTATTTGGGTACAAAGTTAGTCTCTTTCAACGATATTTCAAAAAAAAGGCATACCTTTGTGCGCTGTAATGAATCTTATTATAGATATAGGCAACACACGCGCCAAGCTGGTGGCGTTCGACGGCGAGACGCCGGTGGAGGAGATGCGCACCGGGAACAAGACCTTAGTGGCTCTGCCAGACATGCTGGCAAAATACTCCTTCTCGAAAGCCATAGTGGCGACGGTGGCGAACCTGCCAGCCGCCACAGAACTGCTGCTGCGGAGCCTTCCCTTTCCCACTCTGCGCCTCACGCCAGAGACACCTGTGCCCGACGCCCAGATTCTCTACCGCACGCCCCAGACCCTTGGGGCTGACCGCATTGGGGCGGTTGTGGGAGCCGTCTCGCTGATGCCGGGCAGAGACCTGCTGATAATAGACGGGGGGACGTGTGTGACCTACGAGTTCGTTGACTCTGGGGGGCGCTACTGGGGAGGCAACATCTCGCCTGGCTTGCACATGAGGCTGGAAGCGCTGCGGGAGAAGACCGACCGCCTGCCCAAGGTGGAAATGGAGGGAGACGTGCCGCCCATGGGCTACGACACCGAGACAGCCATAAGGAGCGGTGTAGTGAGAGGAATAAAATATGAAATAGAGGGCTATATCGCCGCTTTCAGGCAGAAATATCCAGCTTTGGCGGTTATTTTCACAGGGGGAGAGCATTTTGATTTTGATAGTCCAACAAAAAGTGTCATATTTGCAGACAAATATCTCGTGGCAAGAGGGCTGAACAGAATATTGGAATACAACACATGACCGTAAGGGAAAAGATATTAGGGGCTGCGCTGATAGCCCTGACAGCCCTGCCGTCGCTGGCTCAGACCAACGGCAGCAATTCTTCTTACTCACGTTTCGGGCTGGGCACCATGAACGACCAGTCGCAGGGCTTCAACCGTGGCATGGGCGGCGTGGCGCAGGGAATGGCGGGAGGCCAGATAGTGAACATGCTTAATCCAGCCTCCTATGCCGCCATTGACTCGCTTACTTTCATCTTCGACGTGGGAATGGGCATGCAATACGGGCACTTCAAACAGGGGGAGGTGACCACCAACGCGCGCAACACCAACCTGGAATACGTCAACGCGGGCTTCCATCTGGCAAGGCACTTGGGCATGTCGTTCGGCTTTGTCCCCTACTCCACCATTGGCTACAACTTCGACATAGAGAACCGCATAGGCAGCAGCTACACAAGCAGCCAAAGCATAACCACAAAGACCACCTATTACGGGAACGGTGGCTTCCACCAGATGTACTTGGGCGTGGGGTGGTCTCCCTTCGCCAAACTTAGCATAGGGGCGAACATAGGGTATATCTGGGGAGACTTCAACCACAGTCTGGCGCAACGCTTCTACGAGGGAGGCACGTCTAACTCCTCTTACAGCAGCCAGAATGCCGAATGGTCGAGCGATGTCCGCACATACAAATTAGACATAGGGGCGCAATATCCCATCCGCCTTCGCCCCCAGGACTGGCTAACGGTGGGCGCCACGCTGTCTTTAGGCCATGGCATAGGCAGCGAGGTGGAGATGATTCGCTATACCTCCCTTGGCGACACAATTAAGAACACACGCTCCGACGCCTTCGACCTCCCCTATACCATAAGCGTGGGAGCGGCCCTCCAGCACAAGGGCAAGCTCACCGTGGCGGCCGACTACACGCTTGAGAAATGGGACGGCTGCAAGGTGCCAGTGTCGCGCTCCACCGAGACCTCAAACGAGATAGAGATACGCACAGACCAATATCTCAACCGCCACAAAGTGGGTGTGGGAGCGGAATACATAAGAGACCCGCTAAGCAGGAAGTACGGGCCTCATATCAAATACAGGATTGGAGCGTCGTACTCCAGCCCTTACACGAAAGTGAACGACCTCACGGGACCACGGGAATACAGCGTTACGGCTGGCGTGGCTCTGCCGCTTTCCAATTCCGGCAAGTCGCTCATCAATGTGTCGCTGCAATGGTTGAGACGCTCCGCCAGCGACCCGAGCCTCATCACCGAGAACTATTTCATGCTTCACCTTGGCGTGACGTTCAACGAGCGATGGTTCATGAAGTGGAAGTTCAACTGATGAGACTCACGGCACTTATTTGCGCTCTTGCGCTGTTTCTCGTCTGCTCTTGCGAGAGTGAGCAGGAGCGAGTGGCTGAAGCCGTGGACAACCCCGACTCCGTGGCTTTCATGCGAAGCAGGGGCATTAGCTCGCTCATCTCCGACTCTGGCGTGCTCCGCTACAAGCTCACAGCCGAGGAGTGGGACATTTACACGAACACACAGCCAGCCACGTGGAAATTCATGAAGGGACTGCTCATGCAACGCTTCGACCAGTCGTTCCAGATAGACCTCTACGTGCAGGCAGACACCGCCTACCTCCACGAGCAGCGCACCTGGGAACTCAGGGGACGCGTGGCGGTTAGAAACATTCAGGGCACCATCTTCCTTACTGAGGAGCTCTTCTGGGACATGAACGACCACCAGATGTGGAACAATACTTACATGCATATCATAACGCCCGAGCGTGAGCTGGAGGGCACGGACTTCCGAAGTAACGAGCAGATGACCGACTACTACGTGTCCAACTCCGTAGGCAAGTTCCCCATAAGCGACACCGAAAGCGCCACGCCCGAGGAGCCAGAGCCTGAGGCGGAGGGAGCTGAGGCTGACAGCCTCCAGCCAGCGGTGGAGCTTACTCCCGCGGGACAGCGTGCCCCCGCAGGGCGCAAGCCCGCAGCCCCCAACAAACAAAAGAACGAACAAGCGCACTTCAAATGACCACGATATTAGAGGCAATTCTCATCCTTCTGTTGTCAGCCTTCTTCTCCGGAATGGAGATAGCCTTTGTCTCAAGCAGCAAGCTAAGGGTGGAGATGGACAAGCAGAGCCAGGGCTTAAGCAGCCGCGTGCAGAGTTTTTTCTACTCTCACTCCACGGGCTTTATCTCTACGCTGCTGGTCGGCAACAACGTAGCTCTTGTGATATATGGCATACTCATGGCTTCTATCGTAGAGCAGTTCGTCCTTCTTCCCGCGGGTCTCACGGGCCAGGGACCTCTCATGCTCATCTTGGAGACAGTGCTCTCCACCCTCATCGTGCTGGTGGCGGGGGAATATATTCCCAAGACCATTTTCCGCGTCAACCCCAACGGCATGATGCGCGTTTTCGCCCTGCCAGCCCTCTTTTTCTATGTCATACTCTACCCCGTCAGCAAGGCCACCAGCCTGCTCTCGCGCCTGCTGCTGCGCATAGTGGGCGTAAGGGTGAAAACAGGGCGCCTGCCCGCGTCGTTCAAGAAGGTGGACCTCGACTACCTCTTGCAGTCGAACATAGACGACGCCAAGCCAGGGCGCGAGATAGACGAGGAAATAAAGTTCTTCCAGAACGCCTTGGAGTTCCGTGGAGTGAAGGTGAGGGAATGCATAGTGCCGCGCAACGAGATAAACGCCGTTCCCATCGGAGCTTCTCTTGAGACGCTCAGGGAGCAGTTCATCAAGTCGGGACATAGCAAAATTATTGTATATAAGGGAGATATAGACGAGATTGTGGGCTTCGTCCACACCAGCGAGATGTTCAACCTCTCCGCCGGCGATGACTGGACCACAGCCATAAAAGACATCTCCATAGTGCCGGAGACCCTCTCCGCGCAGAAGCTCCTGCAGTCGCTGCTCTCTCAGAAAAAGTCCATAGCCGTGGTGGTGGACGAGTTCGGGGGCACCAGTGGCATAGTCACACTCGAGGACCTCGTGGAAGAGATATTCGGCGAGATAGAGGACGAGCACGACAAGGAGAACTATGTGGCGCAAGACTTGGGGAACAAGGAATACCTGCTCTCCGCCCGCCTTGAGATAGAGCGGGTGAACGACATGTTCTCCTTAGGGCTTCCTGAGAGCGAGGAATACCTCACCATTGGCGGACTGATACTGCACGCCTACCAGAGTTTCCCCCGCCAGGGCGATGTGGTGAGGCTCGAGGGGTGGGAGTTTCAAATCTTGAAAAGCACCAGCACTAAGATAGAGCTCGTGAGGCTGAAAGTGAACCCTTGACCAGCCTCCTTGGTCTTGACTATTAGCAAGATAAGTCGCTTGTAGAAGCTACCCCCTTAAAAAACCACTCAGGGATTTTCTGGCTGTCTGGTTATTAACGGAACCAAGCTGTGTGTATAGCCTCCCCTAAATCACCACACTGACGCTTGTGAACCAGTGCGGTGATCGACCTTTCTTCGTGCGGTGAGTAAGCTGCCTTCGTGTACTGATTAGCCTTCGCCCTCGCAGTGAGGTCCAGAGCGCCAAGGCACTTAGGCTACGGAAGCAAGCCACGAAATATCGGGAAAGGAAAACCATTTTTCACCTCTTTTATTGCACGGTATGAAGAATTTCCTTACCTTTGCACGACTTTATGCCTTTGGGCTGTAAGCGCTGGCGGGAACGTAAAAAATAACATAACATAAAGAAATGGCAGCAATACAAAAAATCAGAAGCTATGGCGTGGTGCTCATCTGCATCGTGGGCCTGGCTTTGTTTGCCTTTATTGCCGAGGAGCTGGTGCGCGCCATCTCCACCACACGCAATGTAGGGCGCCAAGTCATTGGTGAGATTTACGGAGAGAGCGTGAACTACCAGGACTTCAACACCATGTACGAGGAATACGAGAATGCCGTGAAGATGGGAGGCGGAGGCCAGAACCTGACCGACGCGCAAGCCGTGCAGCTGCGCGACCAGGTGTGGAACGAGTATCTGACGCAGCAGATTATCGGGCATGAGGCCAAGGCCTTAGGGCTTACGGTGACGGATGCGGAGGTGCAGACACTCATTAACACAGGCTCAGCCCCCATACTGAAGCAGACCCCGTTCATCAACCAGCAGACTGGCTCGTTCGACGCTAACATGCTGAAGCAGTTCATCGCCAACTACGACGAGATAATGAACAATCCCGATTACCCGGAAGCGCAGAAGGAAAGCCTGGAGCAGTTGATGAAGTACTGGAAGTTCATAGAGAAACAGGTGCGCCAGCAGGCACTGGTGGAGAAGTTCCAGGCTCTGATGTCGAACTGCATAATAGCCAACCCCGAGAGCGCGAAGGCAGCCTTTGAGGCGCGTAACACGGAGAGTACCGTGGTGCTGGCTGCCATCCCCTACACAACAATAAAGGACACCGACGTGCAGCCGAGCGAGGGGGAAATAAAGGATAAATACGATGAGCTGAAGGGGCAGTATCCCGACATGTTCGACATGCAGCAGGAGACCCGCGACATAAAATACATAGCCGTGCCCATAGAGGCAAGCAAGGCAGACCACGAGGCTCTGCGCAAGGAGCTGCTGGAATATGCCCAGGCGCTGGAAGACGGCTCAGCCACCCCTGCCAACGTGGTGCGCGAGTCGCGCTCTTCCTGCCTCTACAACGGACTGCCACAAAGTAAGTCGTCACTGCCCACCGACGTGGCCGCCATAGTGGACTCGATGGCTGTGGGCCAGATGGAGGGTCCATACGAGAGCACGACCGACAACAGCATGAACGTGGTGAAACTGATATCGAAGACCTCACTGCCCGACTCCGTGGAGTTCCGCCGCATAGACATTCCCGGGACTGACGAGAAAGCCGCGCAGACGGTAGACAGCATAATGACCGCCCTGAACTCGGGAGCCATAATGGACAGCATAGCGAAGACTTACAACCAGGCGGCTGCCCTGCAGTGGGTGACCTCCGCACAGGTGGACGGCGCACAGCTGAACGAGGAGAACCGTGACTTCATCCTCACCCTGTTCTCCACTCCAGCTGGTACATACAAGAAAGTTGACGTGGCTGGAGGCTGCATAATACTGCAGATAAACGACCGCCGCAACTTCATGGACAAGTATGACGTGGTGGTGGTAAAGCGTGCCATCGACTTCAGCGACGACACCCACAACGAGGTGTGGAACAAGTTCAGCTCCTTCCTTGCCGCCAACCCCAACGTGGCTGACATTGAGGCGAACGCGAGCCAGAACGGCTACACCGTGCGCGAGAGCCAGTACGTGGCAAGCACGAGCCACTACATAGCCAACATATCCAGCACCACGGACGCTCTGCGCTGGGTGTTCGACAAGGCGAAGAAGGGCGACGTGTCCGAGCTTTATGAGTGCGGAACCAACAACAACGAGCTGCTGGTGGTAATGGTTACCGACATCCACAAGAAGGGCGCGCGCAGCATAAATGACCCCAACCTGCGCGCCCTGCTAGAGCAGGAGGTGATAAAGGACAAGAAAGCCGTCCAGATAATGGAGAGCACTGAGGGTGCGAAGAGCCTTGCCGAGGTGATGAAGGCACAGGGGGCAGTGCGGGACACGATCAGCGGCATCACATTCTCAGCCCCTGTCTTCGTGACCAGTGTGGCAAGCAGCGAGCCAGTTCTCAGCGGAGCTGTGGCAGCCTCGGCGAAGGGTGACTTCGTAAGTGGCGTGCGTGGCGACAACGCTGTTTACGCCTTCCAGGTTATCGACACGAAGAAGAGACCGGGAGAGATGGACGCGAAACAGGAAGAGACCACACTGACCAGCAGCTATCTACGCAACCTCAACGGAGTGATGAACACTCTGGTGCGCAAGGCGAAGATAGTGGACCACCGCTATAAGTTCTATCAGTAAGATAAGTAAGGGCGTGTGTCAAAATGGGATACGCCATAAAGCGCAAGCTGTCCGAGCGCCAGAGGCGCTCCAGAGGGGTAGCCGTGGGTCCTTGGACCCACGGTAAAGGTACGAGTAAGGAGTGAGTGCCGGAGGTACTCAAGATATCTGCTCACACACACAAGCTTAATATCTTGAGTACCTCCGGCACTCTATCGTGGAGCACCACGATACCGAGGGTCCAAGGACCCCCGGCTAACCCTGTGGAGTGGCTCCGCCACTCGTACCGCTTGCGGATTAGCTTCGCTGAGGGTTCCACCGTTCCCTTTTTGACACCCCTCTCTTTTGTAACAAAGTCGTAACGCCAGCGCAATTGTTGTGAGACAATGTTGTCCTACCTTTGCGGTGTCGGAAGTTACGTGGGACCAGCAGGACAAAGGTTAAATATCATTAAACACTGTAATTAAATAAAATAATATATGGGCAAAGAAACTGTAAAATGGTTATTTTTGCAAAAGAATATTCAAAACAATGTGTGTCTGCTTAAATGATTCTCTTAAAGATGATTCTGAACGCCGAACGCGATAATGTCTAAAGTTAATGAGCAAAATTGATAAATATGCGCTGTTGGCACTGACAATTTGCGTGGTTTTCACGGCGCAAAGCTGCACAGAAGATATAGATACGTCTGACCGTTACACGTTCACAAGCTATACGGTGGCCAGCTATTTGGAGAGCCACGAGGAATATAGCGAATATTACAAGCTACTGGGCGAGGTGCAGGTCAGCTCGCTCAGCGAGTCGACCCTGCAGCAGCTACTCTCCGCCCGCGGCAACTACACTGTGTTCGCACCCAGCAACCAGGCTATACAGGAGTATCTCGACACCCTCTACAAGCAGGATATAATAACAGAGCCGTCGTGGGATGGCTTCACAGACGACCACGTGCTGGACTCCATAAGGGAGGTGATAGTGTATAATAGCATAATAGACGGGGGCGACGAAACGGAGGCATACGAGACAGGCAGCTTCCCCACTGACAACGGGGAGTTCCTGCTGGCGAACCTGAACGACCGCAAACTCACGGTGAACTACGGCAACGACCCCGACTCCATATATATAAACGGCACAAAGGACTCATTAGGCATTGTGCATGACGGTTGCCTTATAGATATGGTGAACCGCGACATCTACGCCATAAACGGCTATATCCACGAGATGTGCACCGTGATAGCCCCAAGCAACGAGACCCTTGGCGACCTTTTGATAAAGTATGTGACCAACGAGACGGAGGGCTATCTGGTGATGGCAAGGCTGGTGCAGGCATGCGGGCTTTGCGACACTCTCACCAAGATAAGGGACGAGGTGTACGAGTATCTCTACCAGACGGGGCAGGTGTCGGACCTCCCTTACCTGACAGAGTGGAGTTCCATCGGCTATATACCCGAGCACCGCAAGTATGGCTTCACCATCTTCGCGGAGCCCGACGACTTCTGGCGTAACGCCATAGGCAAAAACCCGGCTGATATCACTGTGGATGACGTGAAGAACTGGATAATCAGCAACAACTTGTATCCTGACGCCACGACAGACAACGACTACTCGAACGAGGACAACGTGCTGAACCAGTTCGTGACGTACCACATGCTGCCCATGCGCATTCCGGCGGACAAACTGGTGATTCACTATAACGAGAGAGGCTACGACTACAGAATATCGACGGAATATACCGTGGCTGTGAACGAGCCTTACACTACCATGGGCAAGAAGAGGCTTATCACGCTCTACCAGGTGGGGAACGTGGACGGCATATTCCTGAACCGCTTCCCCAATCTCGACAACTCCAGAACGGGAACCTACCAGGAGCTTAGCTGCGACGAGGACAAGGGAGGCTTCGTGGTGAACACGGGAGGAGCCATAAACGTGATAAACGGATACCTCTACCCGATTTACCCCTACTACGAGAACGCGGGACCCGCCACACTGGCATTCGACGACGCAACACGCGACAACTTCCAGAAACGCCGCTGGCGCTTCGATGCCGCAGGTCTGTTCCCGGAGTTCATGAACAACGACATACGCGCCAACCGCGTGGGCACGGCTCGTGACATGCTGGTGGGCATACTTATCGACGACGACTACCGCTATCTGGCGGACGCCACTGTGGCGGATGGAACGAACTGTTATTACTATTTGGGTCTTGGGGGCAGCTATCCTAACTATCAGGGCGACAGCTTCTACATAAACGGTCACTACGAGATTACCTTCCCCATTCCGCCAGTGCCGAGACAGGGAACTTACGAGCTACGCTACCTGGTGTCGAACACATCGTCGTACCGCGGCATGTGCCAGGTCTACTTCGGCACCGACCCCAACTATCTCTACGCCATTGGCATCCCGCTTGACATGCGCGACAGCTCCTCAGAGCTGAGCGGCTGGGAAGAGGACACTGGCGACGAGGACATAGACGCTGAGACCGACAAGAAGATGCGCAGCAAGGGCTTCATGAAAGCTCCCGTGCACTACGATGTGTGGTGGATGGAGACCGCACGCGAGGAAGACCGCCTCTCGCGCCGTATAATAGTGACGCAGGATCTGGTGCCTGACAAGCAGTATTACCTGAAGTTCAAAAACGTGCTCGACAGCGAGATACAAGACCTGAAGATAGACTGGTTTGAGCTCTGCCCGAAGGAGGTGTACGACAACCCGAACACTCCTGAGGATATCTGGTAAGCTAACGGAACAATAAACAAATTAATTATAATCATTACCTAACACAACACGCAAAAGAGTATGAGAAATCTAAGATTACTACCAATTGCACTGTCGCTCTCCCTATGCGCGACAACAGCGTTCGCGCAATTCGAGGACGAGTTGAGCGGCAAGTCCATAAAGGTCGGCGACGTCATCGAGTATGTCGACGACATTGTGCCCGAGACCCAGTGGTACATGATAGAGACCCAGTACAATGCCTCGACGGGCGCTACTGGTCAATACATATATGAGGCCACGCCCAACGACGACTCCGGCGTGCTGGAGAGCAGCGAATACCGCCATGTTTTTCTGTCGGACAAGGCAGACGAGATAGACGGGCAGCTTGCCACCGATTTCGCCAAATACTTGATCCGCTTCATAGCCACGGACGATGATGGCGTGTATTACATGCAGTTCGCCACCGGCAACTTCATATATCTCTATGAAGAATATCAATATGTATACACCTATCCTTCTGACAACGAGGATGGACTTTGGAAGCCTATGTATGTCTACAACATAAAGAACAGCGGCACCACCTACCCCGAGCACTTCGGCTTCTATGCTTACGACGACACGAAATGCCGCATCTATGCAAATACCAGTCTGTCTTATCTGTTAGGTTGGTCGAGTTCCACGGGAAAATCAACAACGTTGTGGGGACATTATGACTTCGGTGTACATCCCGTTGAGCTGGAGGTGATGGATCCGCTCGAGGCCGCATTCGCTGAATGCTCCAACGCCCTTGCCCTCTATAGGACATACGTGGACTCCTTCACGGCAGGAACCGAGCCAGGCTGCTATGGTGTGGAGGAAGTGGCAGCCTTCCAAGCAGCAGTGGAAAAGGCAGCCGAGGCGCTTGGAAGCGACGATACCAGCAACCTGACGGAGGAAGACCTGAAGACTATGAAACAAGACATGGTGGACACTTACGAGGCTGTGCTGGCTTCGTACATCACCCAGGTAGACACTGCCGACGGATACTATTACGTTTATCAGGTAGGATACGACTACTACACAACCGACACCATAAACGGGGCAACATACAATAACTATTTCAATGCCGCCTTGCGCACCTACATAGACGACGACAACACGTGTTACGCCTACTGGGCCGCAGTGGAGGCAAGCCCCTACTTCCTCTGGAAGATAACGGGCAAGGGCGACGGGGCGTATGATATGAGAAACATGAGCAACAACGCCACTTTCAACGACATTGAGTATTACGACTGGGTAACCATGTCAGAAGAAAGCGAGAACCTCGTCTCCTTCGACTATGACAGTACGGATGACGATGGGAACTACGTGGTGAACATACGACTGAGCAACGACCCCGTGGGCTGCGAGCTTTACCTCTCGGCTTATGACACCAACTACGGCAAGAACTCCGAGAGTTTCGTGCTTGGCTGGACCACCGTGGGCAACCCGATGGCTGAATGGCGGCTCGTGCAGGTGAGCGACGAGGAGGCGGAAGCCATAATAGACGCTTTCGACAGGGAACAGGCTGAGAGATACTATGCGGCAAGGGCTATAATCACAGCCGCTGAGCCTATGCTGGAGATAGCATACGACGAGGGAAGCGCCACAAGCCAGGCAGTGAACATGGGCGACGTGTACACTAACCTGTCTGATGCCGTGGCAAAGGCAACGGAAGAGGGTGAAGACATTAGCTCCGACACCTACGACATACTTTCGGCAGCTTACGAAGCCTTCCTGGCAATCTATGTCGACCCGACAGATATGCGTGAAGCATTAGACGATGCTTCCACTTACGTGAATGGCTTGGTAATAGGCACTAACCCCGGCACATGGAACGACTCCAACGTAGCTGATGAATTAAAGACCACGATAGCAAGTGCCACAAGCTACGACGAAGCAGGCAAATACACAGCTGAGGAGACAGCCTCTTACACAGAGACCCTGCAGAACCAGATGGCAGACATGGCAGCAAGCGCCAATAAGGTGCAGACCGACCGCTGGTATGAGATACGCTTCGCGACCGAACAGGAGATTACCGACAACGGCTGGGAAGACACGAACTATGGCGAAGCTGACGAGTCGAGCCCGGAGATGTATGGCAAATACATCTCGGTTGCCGAACTTGAATATGACGAGGACGAAGCGGAATACTCCATCAGCTCACTAAGCAAGAGCGACCTCGAAGATGTTTGTGTGGGTCACAGCCTCTACTTCCAGGCGAAGGACGAGATTACTTACGACGACTATGCCAAGTTCCGCTTCATTGCCGTGGGCGATACCGCTTACATCATGCAGAACAAGGCAACTGGCCTCTTTCTGAAGTCAAACGGCACCAGCTATGAGGACGTTACTCTGAGCCCGCATCCCTCGTTGTTCACCATCAGCGCCATCGGTTACGGTGAGAGCACCATCTCCGCGGAAACTATGGACGGCGACAGCCACTACGACCTCTACGGATGGGTTTACCAGAACAAGCTCATAACCTGGTATTACTCTGGAGTGGGCACACCCGCAGGTCTTTATATCGAGGACATTGACGAGACTGTGGCAGACGATTACGAGGGAACGGAATTCAACCTGAGCGTAGTGGTTGGCGGCTTAACAGCTCTCTGCTATCCTGTGTCAATAACATCCGACGACATCACGATTTACGGCGTGGACGTTGACGGCACGACAGTGACCCTGTCGCCATTGGAAGACAATGCGGCTGAGGCAGGCCAGCCATTCATCCTTATTGACGGCGATCTGGAGGACTATAACGCTTCTGACCCGGAAGAGGAAATAATCGTGCTGAACCATGGCTACGAGTTGGCTAAGAATGCCCAGACAACAGGACGGCTGGTAGGCAGCTACTATTCCGAGACCGTGGGCTACGGCAAGGCACTTGCTGACGGCAATGCCTTCACAGTGACCACCACCATGCTCGCGGCTGTAGGGGACAACAGCGCATACATTGACGGATTCGAGACAACCGACCAGATTACCATCGTGGTTAGCGACGAGGAATACGACAACATTGCCGAAACTGTGCAAGCAGTAGCCAAGCAGGACGGCAACATCTACAGCATCGACGGCAAGTTCATAGGCAAGGGCAACCTGAAGACTGTGCAGTCTCTCGCCCATGGCATCTACATTGTAAACGGTGTGAAAGTAGTAGTGAAATAAGAATTCACAGCTGAGATAATAAGAGTGGGGCGCACTTTACGGTGTACCCCACTTTTTATTATTACCGCCCATGTCCTGCGTAAGGGGAAAATCACTAACTTTGCAGCGTGTATTATTGATGTATCATGAAGAGAATTCTCACACTGATTTTGCTTCTCACGACGATGACCACCATGTCAGCGGCAACCGAATGGATTGACCTGACTTCAGAATATATAAACAATCCTGATTTCGCGGAGAGCTCCAATGTGGGCTGGACCATGTCTGCATCTGCGAGCAGCACAAGTTGCAGCTATGAGGCACAGGAGTTCTGGGACGGAACGTGGAATTTCTACCAGAAAGTGTCGCTCGCCAACGGACACTACCGCCTGAGCGTGAACGGATACTACCGCCCTGGCTACTTCTCCAGCTCAGACGCTGGCAACTACGAATCCATAGCTATAACATCTATGCTATACGCGAACGAGACAAACATTCCACTTAAGAGCGTGTACAGCGAAAGCCTAACCTCGAACTACCGTAGCGGTTGTTGGGGGTACACTGCGGGGGGATTCGGCACAGCCACGAAATGGTACCCCAACAACATGGAGGCAGGAGCATATTGCTTCTCGCAAGGCATGTACGAGAATGAACTGGAATTCGACGTGACGGACGGCAGCCTGATATTCGGCATAATCAACGAGACTTACGTGGCGGGCAACTGGACCATGATAGACAACTGGAAGTTGGAATACTACGGCACAATGACCTACGTGAGCAGCATCACCTTAGACCAGACAGAAAAGAACCTCGTGGTAGGAGAGAAGTTCCAACTTACAGCCACTGTGCAGCCAACAGATGCCACCATTCCTTCATTGAGTTGGTCGAGCGACAACACGAATGTCGCCACTGTCGACAACGAGGGAAACGTGACAGGTGTAGCCATAGGCTCAGCCACCATAACAGCCTCAGCGACTGACGGAAGCGGAGTTGAAGCCACTTGCACTATAACGGTAAATGACGGCTCAGCAAACCTGCAAGACATAATAATAACCGAGATACAGAGCGCGAATATAGACCAGTTTATCGACCCATCGTGGAACTACGGAGGATGGGTTGAACTCTATAATCCTGGCGACACGGGGGTGCCCATTCAAGGCTGCTGGGTTAGTGATGACCCCCAAAACCTGCAAATGGTGCATATCTCACAACCTATGGCAGTGCCGGCAAAGGGATATCTTAATCTCTGGTTTGGTCACCACGACAAGTATTGTCCCTCGCAAATAGATATGCAACTTGACGAGGAAGGCGGAACAATATATATAAGCGACTCTAACGGGAAACTTATAACATCACAAACATATCCAGAGGCAATTAGCCGTTGCAGCTATGCCCGCAAGAGCCTCACGGGCGATGAGTGGGCATGGACCTCCACCCCGACACCCGAACAGGCAAACGACGGGAGCACCTATTGCACGGAAAGGCTGGATGCTCCTGTGGTGGACAAAGACAGCCAAATTTTCGGCACTACCCTGACTGTGTGCGTTAACATCCCCGAAGGCGCTACATTGAAATACACCATAGACGGCAGCGCACCAACGGCAACTAATGGAGAGACAAGCGCCACAGGACTTTTCTATCCAAGCGCAACCACTTGTTACCGCTTCTGTCTCTGTCTCTCATGCACATCT
>JAJPYT010000101.1 GCA_021204845.1 Prevotellaceae bacterium
GGCAGTGATTGAGCTTTGTCACAGCAGTAATTGAGCTTTGTCACGGCAGTCATATAGCTTCGCTGTGGCTTGCACCGTAGTCTCAATTTTCTTGCTCCTCCCAAAGAAAAAAGGCGGAGAGAAGAAAAAACTCTGGTAAAGTTTTCCGCATATTGGGGAAAAAACGTAAATTTGCAAGCCGATTATTATCGAGGGCGTGTGAATCGCGCCCGAAACGTGCGTGTTAATAGCCGCGCCTTTGGTAGGGGCACGGTGGTTAGTGAATCGCAGATGAACGAGAGTAAAGTAAACTAAAAGAGAAAAGAACAAAAGAGCGAGAAATGAACACTTTAAGTTATAAGACCATCTCCGCCAACAAGGAGACGGCGCAGAAAGAGTGGGTGGTTGTGGATGCCACGGATCAGGTGCTCGGCAGACTGGGCAGCAAGGTGGCGAAATTGCTGAGAGGCAAATATAAGCCTACGTTCACCCCTCATGTTGACTGTGGCGACAACGTGATAATACTGAACGCCAATAAGATAATGCTGACGGGCAAGAAGATGACCGACAGGGTGTATCTGCGCTACTCGGGCTACCCCGGCGGGCAGAAGAAGACAACGCCAGCCGAGATTATAAGCAAGCCGGGCGGCTACGAGAAACTGATACGCCGCGTGATAAAGGGCATGCTGCCAAAGAACAGACTGGCGCGCCAGATGATGAAGAACCTCTACATCTATGATGGTGCAGAGCACAAGCAAGAGGCGCAGAAGCCCAAGACGTTGGATATAAACCTTATAAAATAAAGAAAGCAGCTAAGGATGGAAAGAGTTAACGCATTAGGTCGTCGCAAGAGTGCTGTGGCACGCGTGTATGTTGGCGAGGGCACGGGTAAGATTACCATTAACAAGCGAGACATCGCAGAATACTTCCCCAGCCCCATTCTGCAGTACGTGGTTAGGCAGCCGCTTAATACTGTGGATGCGGTGGAGAAATACGACATCTACGTAAACCTGAGGGGCGGAGGTTTCACTGGCCAGAGCCAGGCTCTGCGTCTCGCCATAGCCAGGGCGCTGGTGAAGATAAACGCCGATGACAAGAAGGCGCTGCGCGCCGAAGGCTTCATGACACGAGACAGCCGTGTGGTAGAGCGCAAGAAGCCGGGACAGCCGAAGGCCCGCCGCCGCTTCCAGTTCAGCAAGCGTTGATGCTGGAGAGACTGTTTAGTATCTAAACTCCTGGGACTTCGCCTCCTGCCGCGGGTGAGCGGGGAGGCGGACTACCGCAGGGGTTGGGATTTAGCTTGGAGAGAGACTAATCTGAAAAAAGAAGGTAAACAAAACAAAAAAACAAACAAAACACATTCATGTCAAGAACTAATTTTGATACTCTGCTGGAGGCCGGTTGTCACTTCGGTCACCTGAAACGTAAATGGAATCCTGCCATGGCTCCCTACATATTCATGGAGCGCAACGGCATCCACATCCTGGACCTGCACAAGACGGTGGCAAAGATAGACGAGGCCGCCAATGCCCTGAAGCAGATAGCCAAGAGCGGAAAAAAGATACTCTTCGTAGCCACCAAGAAGCAGGCCAAGGCTGTGGTGAGCGAGAGGGCGATGAGCGTGAACATGCCATACGTGATTGAGCGCTGGCCGGGCGGCATGCTCACCAACTTCCCCACCATACGCAAGGCGGTGAAAAAGATGAGCGTGATAGACAAGATGACCGCCGAGGGTGCATACGCCAACCTCTCGAAGCGCGAGAAACTGCAGATAGCCCGCAAGCGCGCCAAGCTGGAGAAGAACCTTGGCTCGATAGCCGATCTGAACCGTCTGCCCAGCGCCCTGTTCGTGGTGGACGTGATGAAGGAGCAGATAGCGGTGCGCGAGGCTAACAGGCTGGGCATTCCCGTGTTCGGCATTGTGGACACGAACAGCGACCCCGAGAACGTGGACTTCGTGATTCCCGCCAACGACGACGCCAGCAAGAGCATACAGGTGATTGTGGACGCTTGCTGCGCCGCCATAGCCGAGGGTCTGGAGGAGAGGAAGATGGAGAAAGAGGCGGACGGAGAGGCAGCCGACACCGACGCTGAGACCCAGGACGAGGAGACCTCCGCTGCCCGTGAGAGCGACGATGAGGAGACTGAGGAATAACATAATCAGGAAAAAGAAGAAGACTATGAACGTAACGATGAATGACATAAAGCACCTGCGCGAGATGACAGGTGCGGGACTGGCGGATTGCAAGAAGGCGCTGGCAGAGTCTGAAGATATGGAGGCCGCTGTCGCCTACCTGCGCAAGAAAGGGCAGGCTGTGGCGGCAAAGCGCAGCGACCGCGAGGCGTCGGAGGGCTGTGTGCTCGTGAAGGCTGAGGGAGGCTATGGCGTTATCATCGCCCTGAAATGCGAGACCGATTTCGTGGCGAAGAACGCCGACTTCGTGGCTCTGGCAAAGCAGATAATCGATGCCGCCGTGGCTGCGAAAGCCAAGTCGCTGGACGAGGTGAAGGCCCTGCCGATGGGCGACGGCACCATACAGGACGCGGTGATTGCACGCAGCGGCATCACTGGGGAGAAGATGGAGCTGGACGGATTCAGCTACATTGAGGCTGAGAACATAAGCACCTACAACCATATGAACCGCAATGGACTGTGCACCATGGTGGCGCTCAACAAGGCGGTAGACGAGAGCGTGGGCAAGAATGTGGCTATGCAGATAGCCTCTGCGGCTCCCGTGGCGATAGACGAGAGCGGTGTGCCCCAGCATACCTTGGACAACGAGATGGCAGTTGCCGTGGACAAGACCAAGGCGGAGCAGGTGCAGAAGGCCGTTGAGGCTGCGCTGAAGAAAGCCGGCATCAATCCCGCCCACGTGGACAGCGAGGATCACATGGAGTCGAACATGACGAAGGGTTGGATAACAGCCGAGGACGTGGCGCGTGCCAAGGAGATTATAGCCGCCGTGTCGGCAGAGAAGGCTGCCAACCTGAACGAGGCTATGATACAGAACATTGCCAAGGGCCGTGTGAACAAGTTCCTGAAGGAGAACTGCCTGATGAGCCAGGAGTATATCTGGGACAAGAACATGACCATTGCCCAGTATCTGAAGAGCGTCGACAAGGAACTCTCCGTTCTGGACTTCAAGCGCTTCACTCTCAGTGCAGAGTAACAGAGAGACACCCGAATTACTGAATATGGCGCATCCCACACTTGTGGATGCGCCTTTTTTCGCTCTTTTATGTAGTAACTTCGCATCATGAAGATATTTGCAGTAGGAATGAACTACACCGAGCACAATAAAGAGCTGCTCGGCACGTTATTTAAGAGGAAAGACCCCGTCATCTTCACCAAGGCAGACTCCGCTCTGCTGAAGGACGGCCGCCCTTTTTTCATACCCGCCTTCACCAGCCAGTGCGAGTATGAGACGGAACTGGTGGTAAAAATTTGCCGCTTGGGCAGGAGCATAGCGCGCAGATGGGCGCACCGCTACTATGACGAGGTGACGGTGGGGATTGACTTTACCGCTCGCGACCTGCAGCGAAAGCTCATGGCAGAGGGTCTGCCGTGGGAGATAAGCAAGGGCTTCGACGGCAGCGCGGCAATAGGCACAATGCTGCCGCTGGCGAGTTTGGGCGATGTGCAGGACCTGCATTTCCGCCTCGACATAAACGGGCAGACGGTGCAGCTGGGGCATACGGCGGATATGCTGTTCGCGGTTGACGAGATAGTCACCTACGTGAGCCAGTTCTTTACCCTGAAGATGGGCGACCTCATCTTCACCGGCACGCCAAAGGGAGTGGGTCCCGTCAGGGAGAACGACCATCTCACGGGCTACTTGGAAGGGCAGAAGGTGCTGGAGTTTAATGTGAAATGAAGCTGATATATAGGATAAGGCTTTTGTGGTTGTCGGTTGCGGCTCTCCCATGTTTCGGGGACAACGGCTTCACCACACTCGACTGGGACGAGATGCGCATAGACAGCGTGCTTCCCGTCTACAGCGAGGTTGTGCCATTGGAGAGCGACTATCGGCTCTACGACTATACCGTGGCGGTGGAATATCCCGAATGGGGAGCCCTCACAGCGAGGGAGAGCGCCGTGGCAGACCAGTTCGCGGAGCTGATTGCCGACACTTTGAGCATACAGTCGCAGGTGACAGTGAGCCGCAAGGTGGGCATGATAGACATAAACTTCTATCCTATAATACGAGGCGGTGACGGAACTTACAGGAAGCTGCTGAGCGGCAAGATAGTGATAACACCCAAGCGGAAAAGTGCGGCACGCAGAGTGGCGGCTGCCTCTTCAGCTGCAGAGCGTTACGCCAGACAGAGCGTGCTCGCCGAGGGCAAGTGGGTGAAAATAAGCATCACGGAAGACGGCATCTACCGCCTCACACGCTCGGCACTAAAGCAGATGGGATTCACAAATCCCGACAATGTGCATCTTTACGGCTATGGGGGCTATATGCTGAGCGAGGTGAGCGATCCCGACAGCGAGTACGACGACTTGCGGGAGGTGCCGCTCTACAAGCAGGGCAGTGACTCGTGGCTCTTCTGGGGCAACGGCTTGCTTTACTGGAGCGGCGACACGCGGGTGTTCAATCCCTATGCCAACGAGGCTTGCTACTTCCTCACCGAGACCAGCGAGCCAGGCACCATAGAGACGGAGCAAAGCCTGACGGCGAGCCCGCAGAATATCTACACCACCTTTACTGACCATGTGCTTTATGAGAAAGACGAGTATTCGTGGTTCTCTGGCGGCAGAAACCTTTACGAGAGCACTAACTACGCCAACAGCAACTCCCACACATACAAGCTAAGCACAAGGGCAAGCCAGGGCAATGAGAAGCTGACCGTTGTCTTTACCGCCGCGGGAGAGACAGCCACTACTCTTACGCCAGCGGTTAACGGCACGTCTCTCGCGTCAATCACAGTGAGCGCGCTCACCAGCTACGCCTATGGAGCCAGTGCGCAGAGGACTTACGATGTGTCGCAGTATGCCTCGGGCAGCGACTGGACCATAAAACTTTCGACCTCTAACAGCAACGACGCGCGACTGGACTATCTCTCCATGAGCTACACCCGCCTGCTTGCTCCCGACGAGGGCTATGTGGCTTTCTCGCAGACAGGCAGCGGAGTGAGCCAGTTCGATATTTCCGCTGGGGAGAACATCGTGGTCATGCGAACGGGCAGTGTGGAGCGTGACGCGGCCATAATAGAGGGCTCGTTTAGCGGCTCCACCTACTCTGTTGTCGTCGATGATGCAACGGAGCGTTACGTGGCTTTCGACCCCTCTTACTCATTTCCGCAGCCCACGGTGGTAAGCTCGGTGGAGAACCAGAACCTGCATGCCCTCGATTCCATAGATATGGTGATTATAATCCCTGAAAGCAATAAACTTCTCTCTCAGGCTCAACGTCTGGCAGAGGCCCATGAGCAGTACGACGGACTGAGAGTGGCAGTTGTGCGCGCCGACCAGATTTACAACGAGTTCAGCAGCGGGACACCAGACGCCACAGCCTATCGCCGTCTCATGAAGATGCTCTACGACCGTGCCGAGAGCGACGATGTGGCTCCCAAGTATCTACTGCTGATGGGTGACTGCGCCTGGGACAATCGCATGATAGGCACAGCGTGGAAGAATTACGACCCCAAGGACTATCTGCTCTGCTTCGAGAGCGACAACTCCTTCAGCGACGTGAAGTGTTACGTCATGGAGGACTATTTCGGTCTGCTTGACGACGGGGAGGGGGCAAATCTTACTTCTGACAAGGTGGACCTGGGCGTGGGACGTTTCCCCGTGGTGAGCGAGGCTGAGGCCAAGGCGATGGTGGACAAGAGCATAGCCTTCATGAGCAACAGCAATGCAGGAAACTGGAAAAACATAGTGATGATGATTGGCGACGACGGAGACGAGAATCTGCACATGAACTATGCCAACGACGTGGCTGAGAGAGTGATAGCCAGCAACCCTGAGATGGAAGTGCGCAAGGTAATGTTCGACATTTACACAAGGGTAAGCACTATCAGCTACAATACCTATCCCGAAGTCACTACCTTGCTGAAAAACCAAATGGAGCAGGGGGCGCTGGTTATGAACTACACGGGGCATGCCGCCACGTATTGTCTTTCCCACGAGTTTGTGTTACAGACTGAGGACTTCGCTTCCACCAAGGGCGACAATCTGCCACTGTGGGTAACCGCCGCCTGCGACGTGATGCCTTTTGACGGGCAGGCGAGCAATATAGGGGAGACTGCTGTGCTGAACGATGGCGGGGCGGCTGTGGCTTTCTACGGAACGGCACGCACGGTTTACAGCAGCAACAACTTGCAGATGAACCGCTGGTTTATGCGCTATCTCTTTGCCACCGATGCCTTAGGAAGGCGCTATCGGGTTGGCGATGCCGTGCGTCTGGCGAAAACTTATCTCATATCAGGCAATCTGGAGACCACCAACAAGGAGAACAAGCTACATTACGCCCTCTTGGGTGACCCTGCCTTGACCTTCGGGGCACCAGTGAATCGTGTGATTCTCGACAGCATCAATGGTGTTCCAGTCTCCGCCGCCACCCAGCTGAGCGCCGGGGAGCAGGTGATTATGTCGGGTCATGTGGAGGATGCCTCTGGCTCTTTGCTGTCTGGCTTCAGCGGCATACTCTCCGCCCGTGTCTACGACAATCTGGAGACTATAACGTGTCTCAACAATGCTGGTGCCTCGTCTGCCTTCACTTTCACAAACCGCGACAAGGTTCTCTTCAACGGGCAGGATTCCGTAAGCTCGGGTCGCTTCTCACTTAGTTTCGTCATGCCCGTGGATATCAACTTCAGCGACGAGGCGGGTAGGGTAGTTTTCTATGCCATAAATAATGACCTTTCTGTGGAGGCTAACGGATATAGCGAGGATTTCACGGTTGGCGGCACAAGCAATAACACAGACAGCGACGGACCAGAAATATTCGCTTACCTGAACAGCGAAGATTTCGAGAACGGAGGCAAGGTGAATGCCACTCCCTATTTCGTGGCGCAGTTGCAGGACGAGAGCGGCATCAGCTACAGCGGTAACGGAGTGGGGCACGACCTTGTGCTTACGATAGACAACAACACGCAGACCACTTACACGCTCAACGATTATTACACCACAGAGTTCGGGGATTTCACGCAAGGCACGGTGGCGTTCAGCATACCGGAGTTGGAGGATGGGGAGCATAGCCTGACCTTCCGCGCGTGGGATGTGCTTAACAATACCAGTCTGAGCTCACTTGATTTTGTGGTAGATAACTCACTTGCCCCCCAGATTCTCAACGTGGCTCTCAGTAACAATCCTGCCACCGAAAGCACCACATTCCTTATTTCCCACGACCGTGCGGGCAGTGACTGCGACATAACGGTGGAGGTATTTGACTTTGCCGGCAGACGGCTATGGCGGCATCAGGAGACAAGCGCCTCTGGCACTGGTCTGCACAGCATATCGTGGAACTTGTGCGCAAACGGAGGCGGGCGTCTTTTCTCTGGTGTCTATCTCTATCGGGTCACACTGCGTAGCGGCGCGAGCAAGCAGGTTAGTAAATCTCAAAAACTTGTAATTGCCGGCAATAATTAGCAGCCCTGCACGTTATATAGTATATGACAAGAAAAACATCTTTCAGAATTATACTCGTTTCCGCGGTGCTGCTTGTGTCGGGGAATCTTGCCGCCCAGGACAAGAGCAATATGTTCAACCCCGTGAACTACAGCGTAACCTCGCTGGCCATTGCTCCTGACGCTCGTGGAGGTGCCATGGGAGATATAGGAGCCGCCACCGATGCCGACTGTAATTCGCAGTATTGGAACCCAGCCAAATATCCCTTCACCATTGCCCGTGCGGGTGTTTCGGCAAGCTACACCCCATGGCTACGTCAGTTGGTGAACGACATAAATTTGGCTTACGTGAGTGGTTTCTACCGCATAGGCGACTATAATGCTCTTAGTGCCTCGCTGCGCTACTTCTCCTTGGGCGAGGTGATGCTGAGCGATGATGAGGCCATGACAATAAATCCTTACGAGTTTGCCGTCGATTTGGCTTATTCGCGCATGCTCAGTGAGCGTTTCTCCATGGCTGTCGGTCTGCGCTTCATCTATTCCGACATCACTTACGATTATTCATCTGAGAGCAAGGCTGGCAAGGCTTTTGCCGCGGACATAGCCCTCTATCGCTTGGGCTATTTCATGATGGGCAATAGGGAATGTAGCTTTGCTTGGGGATTGAATATCAATAATATAGGCTCTAAGATTACTTACGGAGGCGATGATAATTCCGAGTTCATTCCCACGAATATGCGTCTTGGTTGCAGTATGACCGTTCCCTTCAACGAATATAATCGCCTCTCCTTGGCTGTGGATGCTAACAAGCTTCTTGTGCCTACCTACCCCAAGCAGCGCGATGGCGAGGCAGACGAGGACTATACCGACCGAGTGCAGCGGGAGTATTACGATATGTCGCCGATAACTGGCATATTCAAGAGTTTCTCCGATGCCCCTGGTGGCTTCAAGGAGGAAATGCAGGAGATTCAGTGGAGCATGGGCATGGAATATAATTATGACGACAAGTTCATGCTTCGCGCGGGTTACCATCACGAGAATGAGAATAAGGGAAACCGCAAATATATCACGGCTGGAGCTGGCTTTCACATGAGTGTTTTCACCGTCGATGCCTCTTACGTTTTTGCCGTCTCGCAGAGCAACCCCCTCGACCAGACAATGCGTTTCTCCCTTACCTTCGACCTCGACGGCATGAAGGACCTTTTCACCCAGCGGCGTAGGAGATAGGCTTATGAAGGTGAGAGTTGGCTTTGGCTTCGATGTCCACAAACTGGTAAGCAACCGCCCTCTGTGGTTGGGGGGCATACTTCTTGATTATGAGTTCGGTCTCGATGGTCACAGTGACGCGGATGTCCTCATTCACTCAATCTGCGATGCCCTGCTCGGTGCAGCCAACATGAGGGATATTGGCTACCATTTTCCCGACACAAGCGAGGAGTTCCGCGGAGCTGATTCCAAGGAGCTACTGCGCCGCACCTTAGCTCTCATAGCCGGGAAAGGTTACCGTGTCGGCAATGTCGACGTTACGGTTTGTGCCGAGCAGCCTAAGATTAATCCTTACATCCCACAGATGCAGCGCTGCCTTTCCGAGGTTATGGGCGTGAGCGAGGACGATATCTCCATCAAAGCTACCACCACCGAACACCTCGGCTTCACGGGTCGCGAGGAGGGCATTGCCTCTTATGCCGTGGCGCTGATAGAGAAAGATTAAAGTCTTATCCTTTTGTTCTTAACAGCTTTGTCGCTTCGTCACGCATTAACGCCAACTCTTGCAAACTCTTTGCGGGTCTAAACTTTACTCTAACCTTGCCTTTTCTGTCTATTATCCCATAAAGACAGAATTCAGCGTCGATAGTGTCAGGGTCTAAGTCTTCATAGTCTACATCGTATTTGCCATTTGGAATTATCTGCCACTTTACCAGGGCTGTGTCATTTTTATATTCCATAATAGTCACGGGAAGGTGTGCTGACAAATTCTGTACTGTGCATAGACCTTTGCTTAGTGCTTCGTCCGCTTTAAGTTTGTCCCACGCCACATCCTCGTAAGTCAAGGTTTTCAGCCGTTTAAACTCGTCTATCCACTGATATGCCTCCTGTGCTTTCTCGTCTAATAAGTAACTCTGTTTCCATCGAGTGCCGCAATAAAAATTCACAGTTGACATACTCTCTCCCAGTCGGTCGCTGCAAGGCAGGAAAACTCGCCCCCACCTTTTTAAATTCTCGTAGGAGACAGTGGCTCCCTCCTCCGATGTTTCCTGCAATTTCAACCGAAGATTCCAGAGAATATAACAATATTCTGCCTCTGAAAGCAGGTAAGAGCTGTTATGTTTCTTTCCTACCCGTGGACAATCAGGACATGTAAGTTCTTTCTTTCCAGATGCGACCAACGCTTTGCGGAACTCTTCGCTTTGTTCACTTAGGGCAAATATAGCATTATATATATTCCCTTCGATGCCGAGAAAGTCCACGCCCATTGGGGGGCTGTCCCAGTAAAAGGTGCTTTTCCTCATCACCGCATTCACCTCCTCTTTCGATACCTCTCTGCCGCACACTTTATTCTGTTCCTCCTTGTCGCTGCACCCAAGTGCTGTAAGAAAACTGGCCAGCGACCTGCAAGTAACGCCGTCCACGACGAAATTGCTGGGATAGTATATTGACAATACATTCCCAGGATAAGCGCTCTTTATGCTTATAGTCAAAGCGGGTTCGTCTTTGCCTGATAATTGTTCCTTGCTCATACCTCTCTTGGCGCTATCCATTTGGCGGAATCTTCTATCTTAGACTATCGCCAGAGCAGGATATATCCCGAACCACTCGTCGAGGGTGTCATTAACCTTTTGCTCAATTTCTGGTGTCAGCTTGCTTTTCACCTTTTTGTAGACATACACAATTGCTGCTCCTTCGTCCATAAGACCGAGCAGCTTGTAAACCGCATATGGAAGAATGCTGACGGGATAGATTGTATATATGATGGCGGCATACACCAGCACCCTGTCGAGCGTGGAGGTATTGCGGTCAGTCATCACGTAGTAGAACTGCAGCAGCGGCTTCGTAGCCGTGCGTCCCGCCTTAAGAGCGTATGGCTTCAATTTCCTGTACAGGTCAGTGGCTTTGCCGTGCCAGTCCACTGTCTTCAGTTTTTCGAGAAGAGAGCGGACATCTTTGCCTAAAAGCCAGTAGGCAAGAATGGTGATGCAAATAATAGTTGTCATTTCTCTTTAGTGTTATGTTTCTGATATCAAAGATAGGGAAAACTTACAAAATCTATCATCGTGGAGGGACTTTTTTTAGCTCCGTCTGAATTTATTCTTAGTCTACCTCCTCTAATGTGTCTCTGTCATCCCCCTGCATTTGCTTCACGTGACTGTCTCGCACGAGGTCAGGGCTTTCTGTCAGATTTGGTTGGAGTGGAAAAGTAGGAATAAATCTGATGTCTTCAATGGGGTTGGTTGTTATATAGCGCCACTTTTATCACTCCGTCCTCCTTCGTCTCAAACAGACGGTAGGCTTCTTCTATGCGTGACAGGGGAAAACGGTGCGTTATCAGCGGTGTGGTGTCTATCTTTCCCTGTTCAATCAGCCGCAGAATCTCTTCGCAGTCGCATCCGTCCACGCCACCGGTCTTGAATGTCAGGTTCTTGCCGTACATGTCTGGCAGGGGCAGGGTCTGCGCCTTGTCGTAGAGGGCGACTATTGTGCAGATGGCGTTAGGTCTGGCGCATTGCCATGCCAGCCGGAAGGTGTCTTCTCCACCAGCCACTTCTATCACCCTGTCCGCCCCGCCGTGCTCGCTGTTTGCTGTCACGAAGGTTTGGCACTTTTCTGGCTCTGTCACCAGCACTTCGGGGTAATGTTCCCTTACGAACCGCCGGCGCTGCTCCTCCTTCTCGCAAACTATTATCCGTCTTGGCTGTTTCAGCATCGTGCAAAGCAGGGTGCAGATGCCAGTCGGTCCAGCGCCTATTATCAGCACCGTATCCCTTTCGCTCACTTCCGATATGCGTGCCGCCCAGTAGCCCGTGGCGAGAATGTCGCCAACGAACAGGGCTTGCTCGTCGCTTACGTTGTCGGGTATGCGGTTAAGTCCCTGGTCGGCAAAGGGCACTCTCACCTTTTCCGCCTGCCCGCCGTCTATGCGGCAGCCAAGAGCCCACCCGCCGTTTGGCGACTCGCAGTTGTTCACGTAACCCTGTTTGCAGTAGAAGCATTCGCCGCAAAACGTCTCCACGTTCACCGTCACTCGGTCTCCCCGCCTCACGTTATGCACCTCGCTCCCCACTTCTTCCACCACTCCCACCATCTCGTGCCCCACGGTTATGCCCTGCACCGCACGCGGCACGCTCCCATGCTTTATATGCAGGTCACTCGTGCAGATACTGCCCAATGTCACTCTCACAATGGCGTCTCGCGGCTCCATTATCACTGGCTCCGCCTTCTCCTGGAGCTCAAACACCCCTTTCCTTTTATAAACGTAAGCAAGCATAATCCTCTGATTTCCGCCCCAAAGTTATGGAAAAGCTTCGAGATATCACTATTCCGTAGGCAAGAAAAGAGTGGCAAGTCACATTGAATGGCACGCATTTACAGTAATTTTCCCAAATAAAGTAGCACTGTCTTGCGACTTTTCAGAACTTTAACTAATTTTGCATGGATAATTCTCCCCATGAGGCACATGAAAGACTAATACCACGATGGACAGTAAAAACACAGTGAAGTATTTATATCTCAACACTCGTAATGAGTTATATCGGGTCGAAATAGCCAATATCGCCTATTTCGAGGCGGACGGGAATTACACATGTTTCGTCCTTCGCAGCAAGCAAAAGGGCGTGGTCACGATGAACCTCTCCCAGATGCAGGCTGTGTTGAGCGAGAGGATGAAAGAGGAGGCCCGCATGTTTGTCCGTGTGGGCAAGCGTTTCATCATAAATCAGCACTATATCTATCACATAGATGTGGCTCGTCAGAAGTTGACCTTAAGCGATTGCAAGACGTTTGCTTGCCAGTTGTCGCTCTCCAAGGAGGCGCTGAGGCAGTTAAAGAGCCTGTATGTGGCTGCGGTACAGTTAAGTTGAGAGTATGCAACGGTTGAGGGGTAAGACCATACTTATAGGTCGTGAGGCGGAGCAGAGCCGCCTGTGCGTAGTGCTGCTCTCTGGCGGGCAGCGGAAGATGGCTCTTGTCGGTGCCCCTGCCAGCGTTCCCGCAAGCGTGAGCCATTACAATCCCGCTGACCAATCGGCGCACTGCAAGATAGAAGTTGACCAGTCGGGTACCATGCAGCTTACCAACCTTAAATCCCAGAACGTCACCTATGTGGATGGCATGGAGGTGGAATCTAAAAGAATCAGTGATACCAGTTCCGTCACCCTCGGCTCTGGCAAGTATGTTTTAGATTTGGACCTTGTGCTTCACACCGCCATTAAGATGGTGGATGGCATGGCGGCACAACCTGCGAAGCCGTCTCAGCAGCTGTATTCCATAGCTCACTTGGAAAAGGTGTGGAACGATTACGACGACGCTTTAGAGACTATTCAGCGCCGCCAGCAACAGATGGCTAAAAGGAGGCTGCTCCCCATAATTATAGGTTCCGCTTCCAGCCTTCTGTCGGCGGTGTGTGCCCTGGTCAGCACTTCCGCTTTATATGTGACCATTCCTATAGCCGCCATCTCTTTCGTTATCTACATTTTTCTCTATTTCCAGAAGGATACGAGCATTGCCGACAGAAAAGCCGCTGTGGATGCATTCACCGAGAACTATGTCTGCCCCAACGACAGTTGCCGCCATTTCATGGGCAATCAGCCGTACAAGGTGTTGAGACAGAACAAGAAGTGTCCCTACTGCGGCTGTTTGTTCACGGATAAGCAAGCCTGATATTATTCTTTTCTGCGATAAGTGCAAGCGGGAACTCTCTTAATCGATGGCCAGGCAGAGCATTTCATACTTTTATCGGGGTATTTCATACAGTATTCGTCATAAAGTTTGGTGCGGTTCGTTTGTCGGATTAATTTTGCACTCGAAAGCAAAACTAAAAGACTTATGAATATGAAAGACGAAAGAGACTTTAACGTCACCGACGATTCCACCCTGTTTTATCAGCCTGCAGGCAATGCCGCTGCTGCAAGTCCGCTTGCCGGGGATGTTTTGGGTGAAGAGGCTTCCGCTGGCGACGCTGTTTGGAAGAAAGTGGTTTTGGGCACTGGCGCGGGCATCGTGCTTGGTTCCGCTGGAGCTTTCCTTGTGAGTGGTAAGGGTGCCGACGCGGCAGAGGTCGCTCCCGATGCTGCTGCCGAGGCAGAAGCGCAACCTACAGTTATGATTGACAACGCTGTTCCCATGGCAAGCGGAGTAAGCGACGCTATGTCCTTCTCCCAAGCCTTCGCCGCTGCCCGCGGTGAGGTGGGGAGTGGCGGCGTGTTCGAGTGGCATGGCAGACTTTACAACACGTTCACTGTCGAGGAGTGGGATTCCATGACGGCGCAGGAGCGTGCCGATTTCGAGGGGCATTTCGATTGGTCGGCGGCTCAGTCTCACCCTGCCGCAGAGCCTTCCGCTCCTGCGCATGAGACAGTAGAAGCACCTGAGGAGGCAAGCGTTCAGGCTGTTCCCGTCGATGAGCCGGAGGCAGTTGTCGCAGAGCCAGACCAGGTGGATGTGCAAGTGCTTGGTGTTTACCATAGCCCCCAACTGGATGCCAACTTGGGCGGCGCGCTCATAGACGGGCACGAGGTTCTCTTCATAGACGCTGACAAGGACGAGACTTTCGACTATGTGGCTGCCGACTTCAACGGAGACGGGCAACTGACGGAAGACGAGGTTATCGACATCTCCGACCAGCATATTACAGTCGACGACATGGGCGGCTTCTCCGACCCCGCAGACCACTTCTATTCCGACGACAGCGCGAGCGTTTCGCCTGACGACCTTAACATGTATGATGTCTGACTCATGAGTGACGATACCATTAAGATAGGTTGCCCGCTTTGCGGAGCCATACTCCTTGTGCGTAATCAGCCGGGACTTGAGTCGAAGAGCGTCACTTGCCCTGTTTGCAAGACGGTGTCTCCCTTCCGTAGTTACAAGAGGGTGGCGGACGCTGAAGCTCCCACTGAGGTAAACATAGGGCTGGAGAACCAGACCGTAGGTAAGCTCTGTCTGGCAGGTTCCGACGTTTCCTTCCCTCTCCAGATGGGCATGAACCTTATAGGGCGGCGGGCGGCAGGCTCGTCTGCTGCCATTCAGTTGCCCGATGCCGGCAAGCGCATGAGCCGCGACCATCTCGACATTGAGGTGAAGCACGTTCCTGGTCGTGGCATTGTCCACTATGTCTCCCTGCACAAGCGGCAGGTGAACCCCACTTACATAGGCGATACCCTGCTGGAGTTTGGCGACAAGGTAGTGCTTAAGAGCCACGACATCATACGCCTTCCCGACGTGGATGTGATTTTCCTCATCCCCGACGAGGAAGAGACGGAGTTAACGCCACACGCCCCAAGGTCATGAGATTCAAGCTTAAGACATATAGCATCTGGGAGTTTGGCAAGCGGGTGGATGCCGAGGGCAAACCTCATCAGGAGGACGATATGTTCCCCGCCCACGGCAGCGCCACCGATTCCGACCGCCTTTTCATCCTCTGCGACGGCATGGGAGGTCACGAGGCTGGCGAGGTTGCCAGCGCCACCGTGTGCGATGCCATTAGCCGCCACATACTCTCCGCGGCTCCCGACCCCGAGGGGGCTTTCCCCGACGAGCTTTTCCTCTCCGCCCTCGACGCTGCCTTCGTGGCTCTCGACGCGAAGGACACCGGCACTGCCGTCAGGAAGATGGGCACCACCCTTACGCTGCTTAAGTTCCACTCGGCAGGTTGCCTTATAGCTCACATGGGCGATAGCCGCGTCTATCACATACGCCCTGGGCGTACTGTGGCTGAGACTCGCATTCTCTTCCGCACCGAGGACCACTCCCTGGTCAACGACCTCGTGAAGATTGGCGAGCTCACCCCCGAGGAGGCCCGGCATTCCAGGCAAAGGAACGTCATCACCCGTGCCTTGCAGCCCCACATGGAGTATCGCCCCAAGGCGGACATCTACCGCACCGCCGACATCCAGCCAGGCGATTACTTCTATCTCTGCACCGACGGCATGCTTGAGAACATGGACGACGGGCAACTTCGTTACTTCTTCTCCGCGCAGGCGGGAGACGACCGCCACAAGGTTCTCTCCCTCCAGCGTGCCACGCGGGAGAACAGCGACAACCATTCCGCCATCATTGTGCATGTGGTTAAGGTAGCCACCGCTATGGGCGGAGAGCCAGCCCCGGCTGGTCCTCTTAAAGCATTCTTCAGGCGGATAATGCCTAAGAGCGGGAAACGCTGACGGCCCGCTTCGGCTCAATAAAACAATATCAGGAAAAACGAGAGCGTTATGCATCTACAAAACGGAACACTCCTGCAAGGAGGGAGGTATAGGATAGACCGCTTCATCAGCAGCGGAGGTTTTGGCTGCACCTACGAGGCGGAGCATGTGATGCTCCAGAAGAGGGTGGCTATAAAGGAGTTATTTGTCCGCGACTTCTGCAACCGCGACGAGCGGACGGCGCACGTGACTGTGGGCACTGAGAGCAAGCGCGGGCTTGTGGACAAGCTGCGCGGCAAGTTCCTCGACGAGGCGCGTGCTATATGCAAGCTCCAGCACAAGGGCATAGTGGGCGTTACCGACGTGTTCGAGGAGAACGGCACAGCCTACTTCGTTATGGACTACATAGAGGGGCAGTCGTTGGCTGAGATGGTTGGCGCTCACGGGCCTCTGCCCGAGGCGCGGGCTCTGAGGTATATCCGTCAGGTGGCGGATGCGCTGGCTTACGTGCATGAGCATAACCGTCTGCATCTTGATATCAAGCCAGGCAACATTATGGTAAACTCACACGATGAGGCTGTGCTGATAGACTTCGGGACATCCAAGCAGTACGACGAGGTGGACGGAGAGAACACTTCCACCCTCATGGGCAAGACCCCGGGCTACGCCCCGCCCGAGCAGATGGGCAACGATGTTGTCAAGTTCACGCCAGCCACGGATATCTATTCCCTTGGCGCCACGCTCTACAAGGTGCTAACGGGCATTACTCCCCTCAGCGCTACTTTGCTGGTCAGTGGTGAGGAACTCGCCCCTCTGCCCACTGGCACGAGTAAGGGGGTGAGCGATGCCATAGATGCCGCCATGCAGGTAAACAAGAAGAAGCGGCCGCAAAGCATAGCCGACTTTCTGGCGATACTGGACGGCGGCGGCGATGCCGTGGAGACAACGGTGATGGATGTGCCGCCTGAGCCTAAACCCCAGCCTAAGCCTAAACCTAAGCCCAAACCTCAGTCAGAGCCCAAGCCCAAACCAGTTTCTCCTCCTGCTGGTCAGTCAGACGGGCCTGAGCCTAAAAGTTCCGTCTGGGTCGTGGCTGTCGGTATTGTTGTGATTGGCTTAATAGTTGCTTTCGCTGTCGTCAGGTGCAATAAGCCAAGTTCCGCCTCTGGGGACGTTGAAGCCGTTGAGGAGGTTGGTGATACCGTGCCTTACGACACCGCTGTAAATGTGGAAAGGCTGGTGAAGTACAATGGAGTGACATTCACATACACAGGTCCTGTAAATCACAGCGATATGCCAGACGGGGAAGGTACGGGCGTATATAAGGATGGAACTTACAAGGGGATGTATGTTAACGGCTGCCGTGAGGGCAAGGCTACCTACGTTACCTCTGGCGGAGAGGACAGGTTTGTGGGCACATTCCACGACGATAAATACAGCGAGGGTACGCTCACCATAGAGGACGGCTCTTACTTCCAGGGAACTTACAAGGACAACGAGCCATACACTGGCACTTGGTACAACTCCGACGGCTCCGTCTACTGCAAACTGAGAAATGGTAATATGCAATAAAATGGGTGATATGAAAGGGATTAAGAATATCATCTTGTTAGTATTGCTTCTCGCTCTTGCCGCTCCCGCCTGCGGGCAGAAGCCGGTAAAGAAGCCGAGCAAGCCGGTAAAGACTACCACCACCACATCGAGCAGCACACCGTCAACCACTACCCCGAGTAAGCCTACCGTTCAGGTGAGCTCCCCAACGGGAACTATAAACGGTCACGGCTGTGTGGACTTAGGTTTGAGCGTGAAGTGGGCTACGTGCAACGTTGGTGCAAGCTCCCCGTCGGACTATGGCAATTACTACGCTTGGGGAGAGGCATCCACTAAGTCCTCCTATACAGAGGATAACAGCAAGACTTACGAGAAGACAATACCAGACATGGTAGGTTACTCAAGCTACGACGCAGCCCGTGCCAACTGGGGCAGCACGTGGCGGCTGCCCACAGCAAGTGAGATAGATGAATTGGTTTGCTGCAGAAGGGAATGGACGACTATGGGCGGTCACGAGGGCTACAAGGTTACTGGACCGAACGGCAACAGCATCTTCCTTCCCGCGGCTGGCTGGCGCTACGGTACGTCGCTCCTCGGTGCCGGAGACTACGGCTACTATTGGAGTTCCACGCCCAACGAGAGCGACACACGAGGTGCGTACTACCTCTTCTTCTACAGTGGCGACTTCTCCAGCTGCTGGCGCGACCGCGGCTACGGGCACGGTGTGCGTC
>JAJPYT010000057.1 GCA_021204845.1 Prevotellaceae bacterium
CGTAAGGGGAAAATATTATCGAAAGAAATGTTACCCGCTGGAATGTTGACAATGCCAGATAATGGCTTCGCTGGTTGGTATACAGAAGAAGGGACATCGCTAGCAGATTTAAATGTTGTTGACCACGATATGGAGTTTCACGAGAAAATAATCGCAAAGAGCATTATATCTTGGTTTTGGGGAAGACGTACGCTTATGTCAGTGCTTCCTTTGTTAGTGGTTTTCACTCTTCTTATGCTTCTCTTATTTATAAAAACAATAATCATCCCCATAAAGGAGGCTTGGCAATGAACAGACCGAAATACCGCAACGAGTATAAATACGTTATCGACAGCGGGCAGTTTGCCATGCTGTTGGGCAGAGCAGGGGCTGTGTTGCAGAGCGACAGCCATGCAGAGGGGAACGACTCTCAAGTGAGAGCATACAATATCCGCTCGGTCTATTTCGACGATGTGGACAACACCTGCTACTACGAGAATGAGAATGGAACAGACCCGAGGGAGAAATTTCGCATAAGAATATACAACCATAGTGACCAGCGGATAACGCTCGAGCAGAAGTCGAGGCGCTCATTGAAGTGCCTGAAGCAGAGCTGCCCGCTGACACGGCAGCAGTGTGACCTCCTACTCAAAGGCGAACCACTGCAGGAGACAGGCGAAGAGCCTTTGTTGCTTAGTAAGTTTACCACCCTTATGCGCACGAGGCTGTTGCGCCCTGTTGTAATTGTGGAATACGACCGCATACCATTTGTCTATCCCATAGGGAACGTCCGTGTGACATTGGACTGTAACCTGAGGGCTTCAGAGCGGTGCGGTGGTTTTTTCAACGCTCAGTTGCCCCTGCGCCCTGTGCTGCCCATTGGAACACACATAGCGGAGGTGAAGTGGGATGAGTTCCTTCCCGACTACATTTATCAGGCGATGATGCTGGAAAGCCTGCAGTGGCAGAGTTTCTCCAAGTTCTATCTGTGCCGCCGCCACACAGCCAAAGAGACAATATAAACAAACAAAAACAATTGATATCATGCATTTCTCAGACATTTTCAAACAAAGCTTTCTGAAGGAGTTCTCACCCAATTACTCCGTTTCGTCTATGCTTCTCTTCCTATGCATTGCCGCTGCTCTTGGACTCTACATCTTCCTGGTCTACCGCCTTGTCACGAAGAAGAGCTTTTACAACAAGAACTTCAACCTCTCTCTGTGGGTGCTCACCGTAGCCACCGCCGCCATAATCATCACCATCTCCAGCAACATAGTGCTGTCTCTTGGCATGGTGGGTGCTCTCTCCATAGTGCGCTACCGCACAGCCATAAAAGACCCAATGGACTTGGTGTTCCTTTTCTGGGCGGTCTCAACGGGCATCATTTGCGGGGCTGGCATCACGGTGATAGCTGTGGAACTCGCGATTCTCATCACTATTGGGGTGCTGGTGCTGGACAAGATACCCATGCCTCGCCCAATGAAAATAATGACAGTGAGCGCAAGCGACTGCTCCCAGGAGGCTGAGATTCTGAATGCCCTAAAGGAGCACTGCAAATACCATAAAGTGAAATCTCGCACGGTGGCTGGAGGCTTGCTGAACATAGTTGTGGAATACAGCGCCACAGACGAGCGTAAGTGCACCGCCGCCATATCGTCTATTAAGTGCGTGACCTCAGTCTCCACCCTTGCGCACGATGGAGAGGTGACTTTCTAAATCTTTGCGTTAACGGTTGCTGCGAGAATGCGGATTGTGTGGGGGCTGCCTTGTATGCTTTCTGTGTGGTTATTCGGCATTTATTCTGTTTCTCACCCTGGACCATGCCACTCCGTTGAATAGACAGGTGTCGCGTATGAATGCCACCATTTCCTCCAATCGGCTCTTTGGGATGGCGAAGCCCAGCTCGCAGGCGTTGCTACGGGACTGCCGCTGTGCCAGAAAGCAATGGGCAGCGCGGCGGCTGTCCCGAACGCCTCTTAGTGTAATCGTTTAAAAACTCTCTGTTATTCATGCGTTCTTTTCTTGCTGTTTTACGCAAAAATAGCTAAATTTGCACAAACCAAATCACTTTTACTATGAAAATCGTAAGACAAAGCCTCGGATTCTTTTCTCTCCTTTTTGTCTTTCTCCTCGTGCCTTTCTGCACAACTGGTGCCCACAGCTTCGAGGTGGGGGAACAGACTTTCCTGCTGGACGGCAAGCCTTTTGTGGTAAAGGCGGCTGAGGTGCACTATCCGCGCATCCCGCGACCTTACTGGGAACAGCGCATAAAGATGTGCAAAGCATTGGGCATGAATACATTGTGCATCTATATCTTCTGGAATATACATGAGCAGCAGGAGGGAGTGTTCGATTTTTCGGAAAACAACGACATACGTGCCTTTGTGCAGTTGGCACAGAAGAACGGTATGTACGTCATTGTGCGCCCTGGCCCATACGTATGCGCTGAGTGGGAGATGGGCGGCCTGCCCTGGTGGCTATTGAAGAAGAAAGATATCAGTCTGCGAGAGCAAGACCCCTATTTCATGGAGCGGTTACGCCTCTTTGAAAGCAAAGTGGGTGAGCAGTTAGGTGACCTGACCATTGAGAAGGGTGGACCCATAATAATGGTGCAGGTGGAAAATGAATACGGCTCGTATGGCGAGGACAAGGAGTACATATCCGCCGTGCGCGACATCATACGTGAGAGTGGCTTCGACCAAGTGCAGCTCTTCCAGTGCGACTGGAGCAGCAATTATACCAAGAATGCCCTTGACGACCTGCTGTGGACAATGAACTTTGGCACGGGAGCTGATGTGGAGGGCGAGTTTAAGTCGCTGAAGCAGAAGCGCCCCGAAAGTCCGCTGATGTGTTCGGAGTTCTGGAGTGGATGGTTCGACAAGTGGGGCGGCCGCCACGAGACTCGCGGAGCCGAGGCAATGGTGAGTGGCATACGTGACATGCTGGACAGAAATATCTCCTTCAGCCTCTACATGACTCACGGAGGCACAAACTGGGGGCACTGGGCTGGAGCTAACAGTCCGGGCTTCGCTCCCGACGTGACGAGTTACGACTACGACGCTCCAATAAACGAGGCAGGTCAGACGACCGATAAATATTGGGAATTGCGCAAGATGATGGCAGAGTATAACGACGGTAAGAAACTTCCGCCTGTGCCGAAAGAATTTGCCGTAATCTCCATACCCAAGATAGAATTCACCGAGGTTGCCCCTTTGCGTGACAATCTGGGAACCTCCATGACAGCAACTGACATAAAAACTTTCGAGGAATTAGACCAAGGGTGGGGCCAGGTACTCTACCGAACCCAGATGGCGCAGGACGTGAATGCTGAGAGCGTGCTTTCCGTAACTGAGGCTCATGATTATGCCCAGGTATTTGTGAATGGTGAGTTCGCAGGTAAGATTGACCGCGTAAATCACGAGTCGTCTGTGGTGATGCCTCCCCTTAAGGAGGGCGACCAGATAGACATTTATGTGGAGGCGCTGGGGCGCATAAATTTCGGCAGGGCTATAAAGGATTTCAAAGGCATCACAGAAAAGGTGGAACTGAGCTATACGCTTAAGAACCAGACGGCTGTAACCATGAATCTGAAAGACTGGACTTTCTTCCTGTTGCCCGACGATTATCAGTCGCAGGCGGCAATGACCTATGTTCCCGTTACAGATGCCAACCGTGGCGTGCGAGGTAATTATAGGGCTACATTCCGCCTAAGCAAGGTGGGGGATACCTTCCTTGATATGGAGACGTGGGGCAAGGGGCAAGTTTACGTTAATGGGCACGCCATAGGTCGTTTCTGGCAGATAGGACCTCAGCAGACGCTCTACATGCCAGGCTGCTGGCTAAAGA
>JAJPYT010000165.1 GCA_021204845.1 Prevotellaceae bacterium
GCACTCTATCGTGGAGCGCCACGATACCGAGGGCCGTGAAGGCCCTCGGCTACCCCTGTGGAGCGCCTCTAACGCTCGGACCGCTCGCGAACGGCAAAGCCCTCAGCGAAGCTAAACTCTATGAAGCCCATTTTGACACACCCCTACCCCTGTGGAGCGCCTCTGGCGCTCGGACCGCTTGCGATACGTGATGAAACTCATTTCGACACGCCCTCTATCCTTGCCTCCGCCTCAAAGGGGAAACATCCACAAAGGTCCGTTGCCAGAGCCGATAGAGAGGTCACGCCCGCGCAGTATGCCCTGTTCGGTTACTTGCTTGGCAAGGGCGACACTTTCTGCCAGCGGCTTGCCAAGCGCCAGCTGGGTAGCTATGGCACTGGAGAGGGTACAGCCCGTGCCGTGGAGATTGTGCGTGACTATGCGGGGCGAGCTGAAACGACGGACATCCCCGTCGGTGGTGAAGAGGGCATCCTCAGCCTCGGGACGACGCGAATGCCCGCCCTTAACGAGGAAGGAAGTGCCGTACTGGCGCACCAACATGTGACCGCCCCGTTTAGGGAAGCGTGACATCTCGAGCAAAAAGGCAGCCTCGGGTATGTTGGGAGTGACAAGAGTGCACAGAGGCAGGAGGCGTTCCTTTATATACTCCACGCAAGCGTGGTCGACGAAACTGAAACCACTGGTGGAAGCCAGCACAGGGTCCAAGACCACAGGCACAGAGAGCGTGCTTACTGCACGCCGCACCTCCTGGGCTATGGACAGGGTGGGTATCACGCCTATCTTCACCGCGTCTACCTGAATGTCAGAGAGAAGAGCCTTTATCTGGGCTCTGAACGTGCGTACAGAGACAGGACGGAGCAGAGTGACTCCGTGGGTGTTCTGTGCAGTGAGAGCGGTGATGGCGGTTAGGGCATAGTGCCCCATGGAGGAGATGGTCTTCAAGTCTTGCTGTATGCCAGCCCCAGCCGAAGGGTCGCTTGCCGCTATTGAGAGTATTGTCTTCATGAGCTAATGTTGTCTCGTGGCCATGCGTCGCCTAATATCATGGCTCCGCCGAAACCAATGGAACGGACTTCGGGCAAGAGGCTGAACGTGACACCACCGAGGGCATAGACCTTTTCGTCTATGATGCCAGCCTCATGCGCCTGTCTCAACTGCTCTACGCTGAATGACGACAGATAACCAGCCTTGGAGATGGAGTCGAAAACAGGAGAGAGGGAGACGAAGTCGTAGTCTCGCTTCAGGCGGGACACCTCTTCGAGAGAGTGGCAACTGCGGCTGACAGAGCCCAGAAAGCCCCGCGGAGGCAGAGGATTGCGCGAGTTGGTGTGAACACCGGAGAGGTGATACTTCACGGCAAGAGAAAAATGGTCGTGCAGGGCGAGGCGGCAATGAAACACTTGGGGGATGGAAAGCAAGAGCGTCTCCACCTCGCTTATGGCAGCCTCGGGCTTGCGTATGTGCACAACGTCTGCCCTCCCCCCGGTGAGGAGAGCGGAAATAAGACGAGCCTCATCTGGTATGAAACGGGGCAAAGTTATTACTACCGTGCGGAACATGCTGGATGGTCGAATGAGGTGTCCCAGTCTTTCCAGACCGGTTCGCGCCCCAATTCCTTTAGCCGGCGATTAATATCCTTGGCAGTGCGTGAGTCGGAGACATCGAACTGCACGAGCGCCTGCGGATAGGTGTGATAGCCTCCGGGGTTGACTTTAGACTCGGCAGACATGGTGGTCACGCCAAGAGTGCACATGTGGTCGCGTATGAACTCTGGCTCACGGGTGGAATAAGATATATCCACGTCGTGGTCGAAGATGCGCATGGCAAAGGTGACTTGCGCCAATTCCTTGTCAGTCACGAAACAGTTGGGCTGGAAGCCTTCGTTGCAGGCTGGGCGCATGCGCGGGAAATTCACAGAATATTTCGTGCGCCAATAGTGCTTTTGCAGGTAACGCAGGTGGTATGCCATCATTGTGACATCCGTGCGCCACTCCTTCTCAAGTCCAAGAAGAGCGCCCATGCCTATGCTGTGAACCCCTGCCTGCCCCATGCGGTCGAAACCGTTCACGCGCCACTCGAAGTTGGACTTCATGCCGGCGGGGTGGTAAATTTTGTAGTTCTCGCGGTGATAAGTCTCCTGAAAGCAAATGACACCATTGAGCCCGCTGTGAGTGAGAAACTCGTATTCCTCAGCCTTAAGCGGCATAACCTCTATCTTCACATTGGCAAAATGGCGCTTCGCGGTGGCTATGGCATCCGCCAAATAGTCTACCCCAGCCTTTGCGGGATTCTCGCCAGTGACGAGGAGGATGTTCTCAAACGGAGCCAACTTCTTTATAGCGACACACTCATCGTCAATCTGTTTCTGCGTAAGGATGGTACGCGGCATGGGATTGGTACGGTGGAAGCCGCAATAAATGCAGGAGTTGGTGCAGGAGTTGGTAATGTAGAGCGGAATGAACATGGATATTATACGCCCGAAACGCTCCTCGGTGTAACGTTTGGAGAGTCGCGCCATAGTCTCCAGATAAGGCTCGGCGGCAGGAGAGACGAGTGCCATGAAGTCGCTCACGTCGAGGTGCTGCTTCCCCAAGGCGCGGCGGACATCGGTGTCCCGCATGCCCTTGATGCGCTCAGTGGTGGCATCCCAGCTTATATTAAGTAATTCATCAGAAAACATATCTTGTATTATAAATCTATTATGTGTGATTGCATTGTTGCCAAATCAACGGTCCAGAGGCGGTCGATGAGAGGCTCACCATAACCGCAGATGAGTTGTATCGCCTGGCTTGCCTCCACACTGCCCACCACCGACGGAGTAACACCGACTACCTCTTTGCCAGGGTGTGGCATAGAGAGTGTGGCTGTCTCGTCGGGAAAGAGAGTGCGGTATGTGGCGCGCCCCACGCAGAGCACAGCCACCTGGCCCTGCAAGCCGCGGATGGAGCCGTAGACAAAGGGAAGAGAGAGGGAGAGGCAGGTGTCGCTGATGAGAAAGCGGGCGGCGAAGTTGTCGGTGCCATCCACCACGATATCGTAGCCGGAAAGTATGGCAAGCGCGTTTTCCGCACTGAGACGGACTGGATATACCTTTATGTTCACCTCCCCGTTCAGCTGGGTCAACCTTTCCCGCGCGCAGACAACTTTAGGCTGCCCCACCTGTAACTCGCTGAAAAGCACTTGCCTATGGAGGTTAGTGAGGCTCACCACATCATCGTCAACGAGACCCAATGTCCCCACCCCAGCTGCCGCAAGATAGGTCGCTATGGGAGCGCCAAGACCGCCACAGCCAACCAAGAGCACACGGGCTTTGGCGAGTTTCCGCTGCCCCTCCAAGCCTATCTCGGGGAGCAGTATCTGGCGGTCGTAACGTGTCTCCTGCGCGTTCATTTTAGTTTTCGCAGGTCATGTGTGAGTTTGGCGGCGCAAAAGTTGGGGCCGCACATTGTGCAATACTCCCCGTCGGTGTGTCCTGCCTCAGTGAAGTACTGGAGAGAAAGCTCCGGGTCGAGAGAGAGATGGAACTGGTCGCGCCAGCGAAAATCGTATCTCGCCTTGGCAAGGGCGTTGTCGCGTATCTGCGCTCCAGGATGCCCCTTCGCGAGGTCGGCTGCATGGGCGGCTATCTTGTAAGTGACAACTCCAGTGCGCACATCGTCGCGGTTGGGCAGGGCGAGATGTTCCTTAGGGGTAACATAGCAAAGCATGGCAGTGCCCAACCAGGCTATTTGCGCTCCCCCTATGGCGCTTGTTATATGGTCGTAACCAGGGGCAATGTCGGTGACCACTGGCCCCAACGTGTAGAAAGGAGCCTCATGACAGTGGGTCAACTGGCGCTCCATATTTTCCTTTATCTTGTTCATGGGCACATGCCCAGGCCCTTCGATGAAAGCCTGCACGTTCTTCGCCCAAGCACGGGTGACGAGCTCACCCATAGTGTCGAGTTCGGCAAACTGCGCAGCGTCGTTGGCGTCCGCTACGCAGCCAGGTCGCAAGCCGTCGCCAAGCGAGAGAGCGGTATCGTATTGAGCCACAATGTCACAGATATCGTCGAAATGCTCGTAGAGGAAAGATTCTCTTTTATGCAGCAGACACCACTTGCTCATGATTGAGCCCCCACGGCTTACTATGCCACACAGACGCGAGTCGGCAAGATGGACGTTTCCATAACGGATGCCCACATGAACCGTGAAATAGTCCACTCCCTGCTCGCACTGCTCAATGAGAGTGTCGCGGAATATTTCCCACGTAAGGTCCTCGACACGACCGTTCACCTTCTCCAACGCCTGATAAATAGGAACAGTGCCCACGGGCACGGGGCAATTTCGCACAATCCATTCTCTTGTCTCGTGTATGTTAGCGCCTGTGGAGAGGTCCATCAGAGTGTCGCCACCCCACTTGCACGACCATACCGCCTTGTCCACCTCTTCCTCAATTGAGGAGGTGGTTGCCGAATTGCCTATATTCGTGTTTATCTTGACAGCGAAATTACGGCCTATAATCATTGGCTCGGACTCTGGGTGATTGATGTTGGCAGGCAGAACCGCACGCCCTCTGGCTATCTCCTGACGCACGAACTCTGGCGTGATATGGGTCTCGATTCCCAGTTCCTTGCAGTTCATGTTCTCCCTAATAGCCACATATTCCATTTCGGGGGTGACGATTCCAGCCTTAGCATAAGCCATTTGCGTTATGCTCTTGCCCTGAATGGCGCGGCGAGGCAGTTGGATGTGCTCGAAGCGGAGAGAGTCGAGAGAATGATCTGCAAGGCGTTCCTTGCCATAAATGCTGCTCACTTGCGGCAGAATCTCAGTGTCGGCACGCTGCTCAATCCACGGTTCACGCAGACGCGGCAAGCCTTTCTTCAAGTCCACTTTTATGTCAGGGTCGCTGAAAGGACCGCTCGTGTCGTAGATATAAACGGGTGCGTTGGGCTCTTGATTCTTATTCCCGTCAGCATCCACAGTCACCGTAGGCGTGAGATTCACCTTCTGCATCCCCACTCTTAGGAAAGGATACATTTGCCCCCGCATGTAGAACTTCTCACGTTTTGCGTATGCTTTGTTGTCGTTTGGCATATTTACTTACTTATAGTGCTTTGGTTCAACCTAAAAATGCTGTGAGTGGTGAGCTGGCTTCAGCATAGTCGCTAACAACCCCAAGCCCTGCCTCGTAAGCGCGGCGACCAGCAATCACTGCTTCCTTGAAAGCTATCGCCATCTGCACAGGGTCCGCGGCAACCGCGATTGCCGTATTAACCAAACAGCAATCTGCACCTAACTCCATGGCTTCGGCTGCATGACTTGGAGCTCCGATTCCCGCGTCAATCACCACGGGGACAGTGGATTGCTCGATGATTATCCGCAGGAAATCTTTCGTCAGCAAGCCTTTGTTGGTCCCTATGGGAGCGGCCAAAGGCATGACAGTGGCAGCCCCTACTTCCTCCAACTGCTTGCACAAAGTGGGGTCTGCCTGACAATAAGGCAACACCACGAAACCCATCTTCACCAGTTGCTCAGTAGCTTTCAGCGTTTCAGTAGAATCGGGAAGCAGGTAGCGCGGGTCGGGATGAATCTCCAACTTAAGCCAATTAGTGCCGAAAGCCTCACGAGACATTTGAGCCGCGAAGATGGCCTCCTCCGCATTGCGCACGCCCGACGTGTTGGGCAGCAGTTGCAATCTGGAGTTCTGGGTGATGTGGGTGAGCAAATCGTCTTGTTTGTCATCCAGCTCTATTCGTTTCATGGCTACGGTCACCATCTCTGCACCGCTCGCCTCTATGGCCTGCGCCATCAGGGCATTGTTGTTGAACTTTCCCGTTCCGAGGAAAAGGCGGGAGTTGAACTCACGCCCTGCAATTATCAGTTTATCCATTCTTGTTTATATGTGTTTATTATCTTTCTCATCTCTTCCGTGGGGTCTGTGGCACGCAACACGCTGCCGCTCAGGGCAATGCCTGTAACTCCTGTCCGCAACAGCTGCGGAATATCCTCGTTCGTGATGCCCCCTATCGCCACAACGGGCAGACTGATGCCCTCTTCCTTCATTCTCTCCACTATATGGCGGTAGCCTTCCAGACCAAGCACAGGCGCGAGACCCTGCTTTGTTGTGGTGAAGCGGAAGGGACCGCAACCCACATAATTCGCCCCCGCTATGGCGTGAGCCTTCACCTGCTCGAAAGTGTTGGCTGTGCCTCCGATAATGAAGCCTGGCCCCACAATCTCTCTCGCCTTGTCTATCGGCAAATCTTTCTGCCCCAAGTGAACTCCGTCCGCCTTTGCCGCCAAGGCTACGTCGAGACGGTCGTCTATTATTATCGTTGCCCCTGCCTCGTGGCATAGCGGGACTACCTCCAATGCCGTTTCATAGAGCTCAAGCGTCGTAGCGTCTTTCATGCGCAGCTGAATCCAGCGGCATCCCCCCTTGAGCGCCATGCGGATGGAGTCGACGTAGGAAAACTTTTCAGTGAAATGTGATATGAACTGGAGCATCATCCTCCGCAGGCAGCTTTTATTATTATCACGTTCGCACCCTCCTTTAGCGGTGTGTCCGCCCAACAAGCACGCTGCACCATCTTTGAGTCCAAGGCTATTGCCACTCCATTGGCTGGCAACTGTAACTCTTCCACCAGTTCTTTAAGCGTGGTGGCGTCAGTCTGTGCGGTTTTGTCGTTTATCTTTATTTCCATAGTCATTACACAAAGCGCCCCGAGTGTAAGACCTTTTGGTCTCTCACTCAGGGCATCTGTAGATTTAATCCTTTTGACGAAATTCAACCTTCTCCTTTCCTACGGCAGCATTGTCTGCATCAGGTCTATGGGTATAATCTCAGCCCTTTCGGTCTGCCTTGCGACTTCTCCAGGACACCCCCGAGTGTTATATCTATGTCACAAAATTACATATAATTCCTTTAACCGGCAAACACTTTTGCCAGCAATTTACTTTCCAACAGTCTCAATCGTTGTCGTCTTCGTCCGAGGTTTGAATTCTTTGCATTTCCGCCTGGCTGGGCAGCGTGAGATTAAGCAAGAAGCAACCTACAAGCGCACTCACGACACTGCCACACAGAATGCCGAGCTTAGCGTCATTCAGGAAATCGGCATGAGCCGCCGAGGGGTAGCTCAAAGCAGCCATAAACATGGACACGGTGAAACCGATACCACAAATCATGCAGACGCTGGCCATGGATTTCCATGTGGCATGCTTTGGCATCTGGATAACCTTAAGCTTGATGAACAGCCATGTGAAACTGAGCACTCCGCAGAATTTGCCGATGAAGAGACCCAGGAACACGGCCAAGCCCACGCCGCTGAAAAGGTTCATCAGGCTCATTCCAGTAAAGTCGACACCAGCATTCGCGAATGCGAACAGCGGGATGATATAATAATTGATTGGCACATCAAGTATGTCTTCCATATCCTGCAATGGGCTTATAAGATTGTCACTCGCAGTCTCAATACCTTTAAGGTAAACCATCTCCTCCTCAGACAAAATGACAGGCTTGTTCCGGTCCGCCTCGCTCACCTCTGTGCTTGGGAACAGCATGGTGCATTTCCTTATCTTGTCGATATAGTACTTCGTTCCTTTCGGCACGTTGGCAGGCACGCAGAAAGCCAGAACCACGCCGGCAATTGTGGAGTGAATGCCGCTATTCAGCATGCAATACCAGAGAATAAGCCCCATTGTGAAATAGAAAGCCTTCGTGCGCACCTGGCGCCAGTTCCCTATAAGAGTGATTACCACGCACACAGCCGCCCAGCCTAAATAAGCGAAAGAAAGATGTTCCGTGTAGCGGATAGCTATTACTATGATGCCTCCCAGATCATCTGCCACTGCCAAGGCAGCCAGGAATATTTTCAGGCTGACGGGGCAGCGCTTGCTGAACACTGAGATGCACCCTAACGAGAAGGCTATATCCGTAGCCATCGGGATTGCCATACCTCTCTCCATCTCCGCATTGTGGTAGGGATAGCAAACTATAAAAAACACGATTACGGGCAGAAGCATTCCGCCACAGGCGCCTATCACAGGAGCGAGAGCTTTCTTCACTGTGGAGAGTTCTCCACAGAGCACTTCACGCTTTATCTCCAGCCCGACGCTCAGGAAGAAGATAGCCATCAGGAAGTCGTTGATGACCGTGCCCAAGTCCATCGACTCGCCGTTGTGGGAGAAGAAATTGAAGCCTCCGATGCTCAGGCTAACAGGCAAGTTCCAAAGTTCCTTATACAGTCCACCTAACGGGCTGTTAGCCACGATCAGCGCCAACACTGTCGCGACCACAAGACATACGCTCGAATTCACATACTGGCGTATGGTACTAATAAATGTGTAACGCTTCATAGTTGTATTTTGTTACTTACTTTTTATCCTTTCCATGCATTTGTCTATGAACGCTTTCATCTCGTCGTAGTGCGACTCCACGCTGAACAGCAGATGCAACTGGTTGTTGGCGCGAATGTAGTTGTGCTGCGGATATTGGCTCTTCCAGTATTTGTCTCCACTCAAGTAATCCCACAAGAATCTCACGCATTGCATATAAGGGAACAGGGCGGCCGCGTAAGGCAAGTGCTCTATCTCAACGGGCAAGAGGAAACTGCTGGCGCTTTCGAGGTAGCCATCGGTGAAAGCCCTGAATATGTCCATATTGAAGCCCACGGATTTCATTTGCGGGAAATCTTCTTCCACGAAATTCGCCCCCGTGCGCAGGAAGTCTCCGTAGTCCGAGAATATGTAGTTGGGCATCACGGTATCTAAGTCTATGACGCAAAGGAAATTGTCCTTGTCGTCAAACATCATGTTGTTCACCTTGGTGTCGCAGTGGCAGACGCGCTTTGGCAATATGCCCTCGCGTCCCATGCGCTCCGCCTTGCACATATCGTAAGCGCGCGACTCTATCTCTCTGAGAATCTGCTGCACCTGTGGCTCTTTCAGTCTGCCCATGGCATCTATCTCCATGGCTTCATGCAGTTGGCGCAGGCGGAACTCCATATTGTGAAAATCTTTAATCGTCTCGCCCAGTTCAATGGGTATGTCTGCCAGCATCGCCTCGAAATTACCAAAGGCCCGTCCTGCCGCACGGCTCGATTCGGGGTTGACTGCTTGCTTGGTGATAGCGTTCGGGACAAACACCATAAGCCTCCAGTATTTCCCGTCCACAATGGTGTGCAACTTCTCTGGATTATCTTTCAGCGGGATGAACCTCAGCACCTTTCTCTCTATGTCCGGCTCGCCCTTTGCCTCCAATTTCCCCCGTATGTGGCAGGTTACAGCTCTTATGTTGCGCATAACCATGTCCACATCGGGGAACACATTATTATTGACACACTGCAGCACGTAGTCCGGCTCACCCGCTTCCGCCGTGGTAGCTTTATAAGTGTCGTTGATTAGACCCTCACCAAGCGGTTTGATGTCACATACCGTACCCGTGATGTCGAAAAGAGATACAATCTCCAGAAGTTTGCCCGGCTCCATAACTTAGCAGAATTAGAATTAGAAGGAATCCTTTTTTCAGATGCAAAGTTACTATAATTTAAGGTCCATAAACCAGTGTTTACAGTTAATAAGAGTTAAATATAGCGTTAACCGTGTATTTGTTACACCATTTGCTTGCATCGTATTAATTATTATTCGTAACTTTGCAACGGTTAAATAATAAAGGGTTAATTAAATATTCTCTGAATTAGGGTTAATGGTAGGTTTCAGACGTGATGTCTGGAACCTATCGCTTTTTATACCCATTCTTATCAGAAGTCTTCAGGATAACGGATACCCGTCAGGGGCTGACCAGAGGCGGTCATGCCCTCGGCGCTCACGCACAACTGTGTCTGTCTCGCATTGTTGAAGAAATGTACCTCCGCCTCCCCGTTCTCGTCGAGCTGAAGATTCGGGTTCCAGTATAGAGTTCTGCGGTAGTCCGTGGGCTCTCCTACTGGTTTGTTTGTGTAGTCGGGCTGGTAGAAATCCTCACACACCGCAAACCCTGTCAGCAACATTCTGCGGTCTCGCCAAGCCATTCGCTGGCTGTTGTCCTCGTAAATTCTCAGGTCCACGGTCACCGTGGGCTGGTTGTCCTGCGAGAATTTCTCGTCTCCCTCGTTGCGTGGGGAGTAGTCTGTGTAGACGTACACCTTGTCCAGGTTAGTCAGGTGATTATATTTTTCCATCACTCCAGCCGATATGAAGCTCGAAGTGTTCTTTGTGTTGTATCTCCTCTCAAGGTCGTAGCTGCGTGCCATGTTCATGTCGCCGATATAGTTACGCGCTATGTCGTAGCTGAAGCGGCTGCCGCCTATGAAATAGCCAGGACAAAGCCCGGCGTCACACACGTCATTGAACGCCTGGTAGGCATCTAACACGAAAGCTGGTTTGCTGGAGTCGAAGCGGCGCGTTCCGTTTCGCTTCGCGCCTATAGTTACCTCGTCCAGTATCACGGCATCGTCCACCGTTACGTTTCGTCCGTTCACCTGCCTGCTCTCTGGCAAGTTCTCCTGGTAGAACGAATATGGTTTCACAAAGCGGGGGAATATCGGGTCAAGCTTCACATAGAACTCTGGATATTCAACCCGTCCGTTTTTGTCCTCGTTGCTGCTGGTCCACACATGTTCCTTGCCTGCCTTCCACTTTGTAGTGTCGCTGGCGGCGAAGAAAAAGAAGCAAGCCTCGTAGAGTTTTGGAGCGTCTATGCGGAAAAGCCCTTTGTTGTATGTCTGCACCTCACCTTCAGCCATTCCGTTGGTCTTCACTCCAGGCTGCACAAATTCAGCATGCACCATCACCTCTCTTTTCAGGTTTCCCTCATTATTATAGAAGCGTTCAGTGCTTACCGTTCCGTCTGTTTTTGTTGTTGTGCCTTGGTGGCTGTCATCAGCATCAAATCGTTCATTACTTTCCTCAGAAGTGTCACCTACAGTTTCACCCGCTTCCGAGAAGCCCGACACCTGCTGGCTTGCCGCCACCTGCTCGTCTGCCTCACGCGCCTCGGCATCCACGTCCATTCCTGCGTCCTTCATCATCTCCCGCGATGCCTCGGTGAACTGGTTCTCTTCCTCCTCAGGTGTATAAAGATTAACCTCGCCCAGCAGAATCTCGGTGCGCTCATAGGGATGATTTATAGAGAAAGCCCCCTGGTGTGTCATCTCCACCCAATTATATCGTCTCCAGCCCTGCACCATCAGCAACAGGTCCAAGTCCGTCCGCCGCTGCTCATCCCTCGCCTCGAAGAAATACTCCGGTTGCTCCACGAAGCCTTTTATTTGGCTCGAGAGCAGCATCTCGGTCAGTATGTTTCCCGTGTCGAAAGTATAGGTGCTGTACCTGCCATCTCTCACAGCCAGGGAGATGGTAGCATTTTCCGCCCCGCTTACTTTCATGTCTATAGGCTCATAGGGGGCATATCCGTTCCCTTTTATTCCGCTGAAGGTTATTCCCTGCACGTCTATGTCTTCCTTGTCCATGAATATGAGGCGGTCTGCATAGATGCGCCCTTCGGTGTTAAACACTGTCAGTTGCGCCACACCCGTCTGCAGCTCGTCCGCCGCAATGTCGGCGCTCAGCGACTCTCCTTGCCCCAAAGCTTTGAAACTCTTCAGCATTCCGTGACAACTGACGGTCAGTCCCAAGGGCTCAGAGGCAGCCTTGCCCCTTGGTTGCAACTCCACGTGTATGCCCTCTTCCTCCGTGCTTGCCCTCATGGCGCAGCCGTCGCTTTGCGGTGCGGGCAGTTTCTCAGTCTGGCTGTTTCCGTCCCACGTGAACGTCGCCACATACTCTTCCCCTGCCTTGCAGTCCAGCTCAAAGCTACCCCTGCCGCGGTTCTGTGTCTGGCACTCAACCACTGTGCTGCCGCTCCCCGCTTTCACTGTGAGCGTTCCCTTCAAATGCCTGCCATCATCAGCGTCATTAGCCTCGAACGCCACCCTGCACCGTGCGCCGCCCACCAGGTCTCCTCCCTCGGGGTAAAAGGTCAATGTTGCCTGTGGTTTCTCAGCTTTCGCCTTGAAGTAGCGTCTCAGCGGTCGGGTTGTCATCACCTGGTCATACTCGCCAGGCTTCTGGGGATGGTTATATACGGGGAAAACCCTCGAGTAAAGCTTGTCATAGTCACGGTAGTAGGCTTGCGCCATTTTCTTGCTGTAGAACCAGCTTTCGGCATATTTCGTGTGCGGGTGCTGGAATTCTCCCCAGTTCAGCTGCCAGCGCGTGTAGGCCCGCAGTTCATAGTAGCCTCCGTATAGCGTGTCGGGAAGCACAAACGAGCCATATCCCTGCCCCCGCGTCATTTCCAACTTCTGCCGCTCCACGAGATAGCCGTCCTGGTTCAGCAGCTCCACGTAAAGCATGTGGCTCAGCGTCGATGGCTTTCCGTTGCTCAGCCGCATGTATGCCTTATAATATATTGTGTCGCCTAAGTAGTAGCAGGTATTGTCCATGTGCACGAACACTTCCTCCTGCGGAATGTTTCCCCCGAAAGTCTCCAGTTTCTCAGCCCACTCTTCTAAGGGGAGCGTGTCCTGCGCTGCCGCTTTCTGGGGCAGTGCCATGGCGCAGACCACAAACAAAAACGAGAGAGCGCCGGGGGCACTCTCCGTTATCTTTTGTCTCGTGGGCAGCAATCTGCTCAGCCTCATACCCCAGTGTTACTTCCTGGCTTTGAACACAACAAAGTTCTTGGGTCTTATGGCAGCGTTTATCACGTTGCCCTTTGCGGCAATAGTGCTCTCGTCGGGCTCTATCACATTGGGGTCCTCCACCGTGTTTTCCGCGTTGTAGTCACTGCAGTCAAGGGTTATTGTGCCCACATGGCTTATACTCTTCAGCCCGTCAAGCTTTATGCTCACTTGCATTGTGGAGTCGGTCGTGTTCACAACCTTCACTATATATTCTCCCGTCTCCTTGTCCCACACTGCGCTTGCCAGCAATCCGTCCTCGCCTTTCAGCGGGAATGCCGTGTTAGTCACAGGCAGCACATTAGTTCCTTTGTTATGCGCGAACATTGCCTGCACGTAGTAACTTGCCGTCTTCGCCATGTGCAGGTTGTCAAACCAGATGGCGTCGGGTCTCCACTGCCAGCCGTCAACATGGGCGAACAGGGGGGCGTAAGTCGCCATGTGCACCACATCGGCATTTCTTTCCAGCCCGGTCATAAAGGCAGCCTCATAAATGGTCGCCCCCGCATGGTTATATTTCTTTCCCTTGTCATGGCAGGCATACTCTCCCGCAAACACTTTTGGACCTTTGCGGTCATACTCATCGTAGCGGTTCCATTCGTTCTTGAACCAGCTGATGGGCCTGTAGAAGTGCTCGTCCACCAGGTCTGCCCCGAGTTTCTTCATCGCCACCCATCCGTGGTCAAACTCCTTGCCTTCAGCGTCGGGACCACTTGTGCCCACGACTTTTATTTCAGGATGAGCCTTGCGCACGGCGTTCATCACTATTTCCAGGCGCTCATAATAAAGGTCCTCCCACTGCTCGTTGCCTATGCCCAAGAACTTCATGTTGAAAGGCTCCGGGTGTCCCATCTCGGCACGCACCTTTCCCCACGTGCTGGTGGAGTCGCCGTTGGCGAACTCTATCAGGTCTAAGCAATCGTCTATATACTCCTTCAATCCCTCCTCTGTGGCTTCGGCATAAGCCTTCTTGTCATCCTTCTTGTTCTGGTACTGGCACGCCATGCCCACGTTCACTATCGGCAGAGGCTCCGCGCCAATCTCCTCGCTCAGCAGGAAGAACTCGTAGAAGCCCAGTCCGTAGCTCTGGAAGTAATCTGGATAGTAGCGATAGGTGAAGGTGCTCTCCCAGCGGTTCTTGTTCAGCGGGCGGTTTTCCACGGGTCCTACACTGTTTTTCCAGCTGTAGCGGTTTTCCAATGTCACACCTTCCACTATACAGCCGCCCGGGAAGCGTAACACACCAGGGTGCATATCATACAGCGCTTGCGCCAGGTCGCGGCGCAGACCATTCTCGTGACCGTTCCATGTGTCCACGGGGAACAGGCTCACATGCTCCACGTCACATGTGCCCTTGCCGCTCTTGCCGTTAGTCTCACACAAGAAGAGACGCAGCTGCGCCTTCTCTATTGTCTCCGGGCTCTTCAGAATCACGGTATATTTCTTCCATTCGCTGCTCATGACCTTTATGTCCTTGCTCACGAACTCCTGTTTCTCCTTGTCAGTGTAGGGGTCTATCAGCTGCGCTCTAAGCATCTGCGTCTTCCCGTCAGGCACACGGGCGTAGAGGCTCAGGCGGTATTCATGCCCCTCCTTCAGCCCTATGCCGAAGAAGCCCTCGTTCACCAGTCCAGTCCACCAGTCGCCGTGCCCCATGGTCTCCAACCGCGCGTAGTGAGGATTGCGGGGGAAGGGACCGTCGTCCTTTATGCTCACCTTGCCGAACGCCTGCCAGCCAGTCAGCGGGTCGGGCTGAAACTCGAACGAGCGGTTCTTCACCAGCTCGGCATAGAGTCCACCGTCGGCGGCATAGTTGATGTCCTCGAAGAATATTCCGTACATGGTCGGCTCAACGGCGGCTCCCGGCTTGTCCGCCTGCACGGTGATGATGTTTTCTTGGGCTGCTGTAGGAAGCGTCAGCGCCAGGCTTGCCCCGAGAAGCAGATGTCTTATTTTCATGCTCTGTGTCTGTTTTAGTTTGTGTGTGTGTTCATGTTTACAGAGCGTAAAATTACATATTAAATTACACACCTGCAAGCCTCACGCCATAAAATATCACATCTTTTCATCAAGCCCTCGCGGGAGCGCCCTCACCTCTTGCCTTAAATTTTCCTGTCGTAGAGCAGGGCAGCGTTCAGCACCACGAGCACGGAGCCGGCGTTGTGAACCAGCGCGCCCCAGACAGGACCCAGCAGCCCCAGCACGGATAGCGTGATAGCCACAGCGTTTATGGCCATGGAGATAGTGATGTTCACTTTAATGGAGCGAATCACGGCATTGGCAAGCCGCTTAAGGTAAGGGACCAGGGAGATGTCGTCACCCATGAGAGCCACGTCTGCCGCCTCGATTGCGATGTCGCTGCCCATGCTTCCCATAGCCACCCCTACGGAGGCTGTCTTAAGCGCCGGGGCATCGTTCACCCCGTCGCCAATCATGCAGACAGACTTTCCTCCACGCAGGAGCTCTGCTATCGCCCCCACCTTGTCGGCTGGCAGCAGTTCCGCCCTTGTGTCGCTTATGCCCACACGAGAAGCGAGATGGCTTGCCGCCTGACGGCTGTCGCCAGTGAGCATCACGGTCTCCACACCCATAGCCTCCAGTTCTGCCACCACCTGCCCCACGCCAGGACGCAACTCGTCGCTCAGGGCAAGCAGACCTGCTAGCTGCCCACTGGCGGCGGTAAGCACCACAGCCTTACCCTCGCTGCGCAGCCGCTGGAGAGCGGAGTTTGCCTCAGCGTCAAGCAACACGCCTTGCTCTTGCAAGAATTTTTCTTTTCCACAGAGAACCGTCCGCCCGTCCAAAGTCGCGCTCACGCCCCTGCCCGGGAACATAAGGAAGTTTTCCACGGGAATGAGCGGCCCGCCACCTCCATCCGTAAAGTACTTAACTATGGCTTTGCCAATGGGGTGCTCGGAGCGAGACTCCACAGATGCCGTGAGCCTAAGCACGTCTTCCTGGCTCAATGCGCCTTGGAAACTGACCACATCGCTAACCGAAAGCGTGCCTTTGGTGAGCGTTCCCGTCTTGTCAAAGGCTATGCAGTTGGCACGTCCCATGCGTTCCAGCGCCTCGCCGCTTTTCACCAGCACGCCGAATTTAGTGGCCTGCCCTATGCCCGCCACTATGGAGACGGGGGTCGCCAAAGCCAAGGCGCAGGGGCAGAAGACCACAAGCACAGTGACGGCACGCACCAGATAGCCCGTTACGAAGTATGCCACAATGGCTATGAGCAAAGCCGCAGGGACCAGCCACGTAGCCCATTTGTCCACGATTCTCTGCATGGGGGCTTTGTTCTTTTCCGCCTCCCGCACAAGGTCTATCATCTTCTGAAGCGTGGAGTCGCGCCCCACCTTTGTCGCCCTCATATCCACCGAGCCGTAGCAGTTAACCGTTCCGCAATATACCTCGTCGCCTATGGTCTTGTCCACCGGCAGCGACTCACCCGTCATCACCGACTGGTCCACCGAGGTGCTGCCGCTCAATATTTGCCCGTCCACGGCGATGCGCTCTCCTGGCAGCACCCTCAGAGTGTCTCCCACGCAAATATCTTCTACTGGCACCACTTCCTCTATCTCGCCACGCAGGCGGCGGCCCGTCTCCGGCGCCAGCCTCATCAACTTGGTGATGCCTCGCTTCGCCCTGTCTACGGTGTAGTCCTCCAGCAGGGCCCCTATCGCCATAATGAACGCCACCTCCCCCGCGGCGAACAGCTCACCTATATATATACAAGCCACCATGGCAATGCAGATGAGCAAGGCGGAAGAGACCCAACGCTGGAACACGAGGCGCGTGATGGCGAGGTAAAGCAGCGGCACTCCACAAATAACAACAGTCACCCATGCGGGGTCAACAGCAACGTGTTTCCCCGTAAGCAGCAGAACCAGACTGACAACCAGAGCAAGTCCGCCCACTATCGTCATTCTAAGACCTTCGAGAAACGATATAATACGGTTCATAACTTCTTTACCTTAAAGTCTATCTGTGTGGCAAAAATAGATTTTTCACTACGCTCATGCAAGGCGGCAAAGCGGTAAAATGTAAGAAAGACACTCTTTCTTGATATTTGTCAAGGTAGATGTTGCGGAACGACACCTCGTAGAGTTTCGCTGGGGGTGGTACGAATATGCTCTGTAACAGGTCCGTGCGTGCCGCTTATAGCACTTTCGGCATCCAACATCACTGCACGAACGAAGGCTAATTACTGCACGAACGACACCGTGTCACCGCACTGATTCACATGCGTCAATGCGGTGACCATGGAGCGTTGGTGCGGAGTCATAGAGGAGGCGGAAGTGGTTCCTTAAAAAGGCTATTCCAGGGAAGAAATTACCACCGCCCGAGTGCTTGACGGGGGATATTATCCGCCTCACAAGAAGATAGCCGCGGGTCCCCCAGACCCACGGCTATCTTATAGAGTGGCTTTACCCCCTTACAGTATCGATAAAGAAGAACTTCTACTTGCGGAAGCCCTGCTCGGTGTAGTATTCCGACTGGCTGAGCGGGAGTATCTGCTTGAAGCGCGACCAGCTGTCGGCAGCCTTATACTGCTCAAGATATGCGTCTGGTACGTAGAGGTCAACCTGCTCACAGGGGAAATCCTTGGATGCCTCGGGGAAGTCGAAATACTCCATGACCAGGAGATAGACCTTCTGCAGCTTCTGCATGTCCTTGTAGACATTGAACATGTGGAGCTTGTAGTCGTTAGGCACGGAAATCTCCTCTATGTTCGGGCAGTTGGCAAATGCAGCGTCCTCGAACTTGGCGAGAGTGATGCCCATGATGACGCTCTTAAGATTGGTGCAGTCGGCAAAGGCACTGTCGCGCACCCAATAGAGATTGTCGCGCGAGCGGAAATACTCCAGCGAAGAGCAGCCCTGGAAGGTGCTCAGTCCGATAGTGCGCACGTCGGAGTCGAGACCCTCAAGAGAGGTGCAGCCCTGGAAGGCGTTGTCGTTGAGCACGTCGATGGTGCCGGTGGTCACGAGCTTCTGCAGGTTGGTGCAACCGGCGAAGGCATAATTGGCGACATGCACGAAACCGTCGAGCAGATAGACCTCCTTGATGCTCTGGTTGTTCTCGAACTCATGCTCTTTCACGTCCTTCACGTTGCTCTTGAAACCGAGATGCTCAACGTTGACTTTCTTCTTGTTCTGGCGGTCGGCGTTTGTGTAATTGTAGATGTCGCCGGGAATCTCCACGGTGGTGCCGTCGGCGGCGGTTACTGAC